>NZ_RZPH01000470.1:0-4475 GCF_004022825.1 Mesorhizobium sp. M7A.F.Ca.CA.004.04.2.1 | reverse complement strand
ACCTAGGTCTGTTTTCTGGCTGTCGATTCAGCCGGGAATTTGCCCAGCAGCGCATCGACCAGTTTTGCAAAGCCGATGCCCTTCGACGATTTGATCATCACCACGTCGCCCGGCTTGAGCGCGGCAAGCAGCACCGGCTTCAACTCCTCGACACCGGCGCGGTATTCCGTCTTGATCTCAGCCGGCAGCGCTTCTGCCAGCGCCCGCATTTCCGGGCCGCCGAGAAAGACGGTCCGCGTGCCCGTGCCGACGATGAGGTCGGCAAGGGCTGCATGCAGCTTGGCCGAATGGTCGCCAAGTTCGAGCATGTCGCCGAGCACGGCGATGCGGCGGCCCTCGCCCGTCACAGGCGTCGCGTTGAGCAATGCCATGGCAGCAGCCATCGATGCCGGATTGGCGTTGTAGCTTTCGTCGATCAGCGTGATCAGTCCACCTGGGTAGCTCGAAGTCGAGCCACCTGGGTGGCTCGAAGTCGAGCCACCGGGATGGCGCAGCACATGGCGCTTGCCGCGCCCGCGTTCGGCAGAGAGATCGGCCAGTGCTGAAGCCACCTTGTCGAGATCGGCGCCGACCAGATGCGCAGCACCCAGCACCGCCAGCACGTTCTGCACCATATGGCGGCCGGGCGCGCCGATCCGCGCCGCCACTTCGTGGCCGCCGATCCTGGCGATGATGTCGGAATGATCCGCATGCAGTTCGCATTTGGTGAGCTTGAAGGTAGAGCGCGCATTCTCGCCGAAGCCGTAGACGTGCTCGACACCGGCGGCATGGGCCATCTTGTCGAGCAGCTTGAAGCGCGCATCGTCGCGGTTGAGGATGGCGGCCCCCTCGGGCTCCAGCCCTTCGAAAATCTCGGCCTTGGCCTTGGCAATCTCGTCGAGATTGCGGAAAAAGCCGAGATGCGCCGCCGCGATCATGGTGACGATGGCGACATGCGGCCTCACCATTTTTACCAGCGGCCGGATTTCGTCGGGATGGTTCATGCCGATCTCGAATACGGCATAGTCGCAATCATCAGGCATGCGCGCCAAGGTCAGCGGCACGCCCCAGTGATTGTTGAAGGACTGCGCCGAGGCGTGCACCTTGCCGACGGCTTGCAGCACATGGCGCAGCGCTTCCTTGGTCGTGGTCTTGCCGGCCGAACCGGTCACAGCGATGATTTTCGCGCTCGAGCGGGCGCGCGACGCAATTCCAAGCTTTTCCAGTGCGACCAGCACGTCCTCGACGACGATGATCGGCGCCGTCAGCCGGCCGAGCGACGGCAGCTTGCCTTCGGCCACCACCAGCACGCCGGCGCCGGCCTTGATGGCGGCGGTGGCGAAGTCATGGCCGTCCATCGCCTCGCCCTTGATGGCGAAGAAGGCGTCGCCCGGCTGCAGGCTGCGGCTGTCGATCGAAATGCCGGAAATGCCTTCCGGCATCGGCCCCAACGGCCGCCCGTCCATGGCGGCAACCAGCGCCTCGCAGGTCCACAGCAAGCTCATGCGGCACGCTCCGTAAGTGCCGCGCGAACTTCCTCGTGATCGGAGAAATGCAAGGTCTCGGAGCCGATCGTCTGGCCTTCCTCGTGCCCCTTGCCGGCCACGATCAGCGTGTCGCCGGCATGCAGCATGGCAACCGCCTCGTGGATCGCCTGGCGCCGGTCGCCGATCTCGATGGCACCGGGGGCGGCGGCCAAAATAGCGGCGCGGATCGTTTTCGGCACTTCGGAGCGCGGATTGTCGTCGGTGACGATGACGACATCTGCAAGCCGCGTTGCAATCTCGCCCATGATCGGTCGCTTGCCGCGGTCGCGGTCGCCGCCGCAGCCGAACACGACGATGACGCGGCCGGTGGTGAATGGGCGCACCGAGGACAGCACGTTTTCCAGCGCGTCGGGCTTGTGGGCATAATCGACATAGACCGGCGCGCCATTGCCGGTGGTGCCGACGAGGTCGAGCCGGCCCGGGGCGCCCTTCAATTTCTCCAACGCCAACAATGCCTTGGCTACAGGTGTTCCCGTGGAAATGGCAAGACCCGCCGAAACCAGCGCATTCGAAATCTGGAAATCACCGGCCAGCGGCAGGTCGATCTCGTAGAGCACGCCATCGGCCTCGACCTCGGCCCGCTGGCGGTGGCGCTCGTGCTCGACCCGCTTCAGCCTGAGGAAATCGCCATGGCGGCCGACCGTCAGCACTTCGAGCCCGGCGGCCCGCGCCGCCTGAATCGTCGGTGCCGACCATGGATCGTCGGCGAAGATGACGGCCGGTGCGCCTTTCGGCAGCAGCGCATCGAACAGACGCAGTTTGGCGCGGTGATAGTCCTCGATGGTCGGATGATAGTCCATATGATCGCGGCCGAGATTGGTGAAGCCGCCGGCCGCCAGCTTCACACCGTCCAGACGGCGCTGGTCGAGCCCATGGCTGGAAGCCTCCATCGAAGCGTGGGTAACGCCGGCATCCGCCAATTCCCGCAGCAATTGATGCAGGGCGACCGGATCGGGTGTCGTCAGCGAGCCATAGTCGTTGCGCCCAGGCGCCACCACGCCAGTGGTGCCGATCGAAGCGGCGGCATAACCGGACTGCTCCCAGATCTGCCTGGTGAAAGCCGCGACCGAAGTCTTGCCGCTGGTGCCGGTCACCGCGACCATTATCTCAGGCTGCTTGCCGAAATAGCGGGCCGCACTCAGCGCCAACGCCAGGCGCGGATCGTCGACTGCCAATACCGGGACCGACAGCCCGGCAATGGTGCTGCCCTTGCCCGCTACGATCGCGGCCGCACCGCGCGCGGCGGCGTCGGCGGCATAAACGGCACCGTCGGCCTTGGTTCCCGCGAGCGCAAAGAAGACAACACCCGCTTTTACCTGACGGGAATCCGAAGAAATCCCTGTAACCTCCAGATCGACGGAAGCTATTCCCTCGACGGGCAGGATACCGGCTAGATCTCTGAGCTTCATCGAGTCCCGTTCACCGCAACAAAATAGCGCGCTGTTGCCGGCGCGCCCTAAGAATCACTGATAGGAAACCAGCGTTGCACCATTTTCATGGCTGAAATCTGGCTTCACGCCAAGCATGGCAGCTGAACGCCTGATGATATTGCCGGCCATGACCCCCGCATTTGCGGCCGCGACATCCGTCATGCCAGGCTTTTCCGGGTGCGGGGCATCGGCAATGGTAAACACCAGATACTGCGGATCGTCCATCGGGAAGGCGGCGACGAAAGTGTTGAAATTCAAGTCCTTGGAGTAGCGGCCATTGACGACCTTCTCGGCCGTTCCGGTCTTGCCACCAACGCGGTAGCCGGGGACTCTGGCGTTTCGGGCAGAGCCCTTCTCGGCATTGAGCGAATAGAGGTAGCGCATGCCTTCGACGGTCTTTTCGCTCACCACTTTCTTGGCGGTGGCCATCGCTTCCGCCTGCGTGCGCACCAAAAAGGTAGGGTTCATCAGGAAGCCGCCATTCATCAACGCCGCGCAGCCCACAGCCGCTTGCAGCGGCGTCGTCGACACGCCATGGCCGAAGGCGATGGTGAATGAATTGACCTGTTTCCAGACCTTCGGTTCAGTCGGACGGGCAGTCTCCGGCAATTCGGTCTGCATCCTGTCCAGAAGGCCAAGGCGATGCAGGAATTCGCGATGGCCCTCGATGCCGACCATCTCGGCTTCCCTGGCCGACCCGATGTTGGACGAATAGAGGAACACCTCCGGCAACGACAGCACACGGTTCTTGCCGTGGAAATCGTGAATGGCCTGATGGCCGACGCGGATTGGATGCGAAGCATCGAAGCGGCTCGCCATCGTCGCCTTGCCGGAATCGAGCGCCATGGCTGAGGTGAAGCTCTTGAAGGTCGAGCCCATCTCGTAGAGGCCCGCCGACATGCGATTCAGCCGGTCCTTGTCCTGTGCATTGTAGGGATTGTTCGGATCGAAATCCGGCACCGAGGCCATGGCCACCACTTCGCCGGTCTTGACGTTGAGCACGACGGCGCCGGCGCCCATGGCACGATAGCGCTCCAGGCCGGCGGCGATCTCGTCGCGCACCACATGCTGCACGCGCAGATCGATCGAAAGCTTTACCGGCTTGAGATCCTTGGCAATGGCAAGGCCCGATGCCTGCAGGTCGCTCAAGCCTTGCTCGTCGACATATTTCTCCATTCCGGAGATGCCCTGGTTGTCGATGTTGGTGAGGCCGACAATGTAGGACGAGGTCTCGCCGCTCGGATAGAAGCGGCGCTTTTCGGTACGGAAGCCGAAACCGGGAATGCCGAGTTGCATGATGTCGGACTGTTGCTTGGGCGTCAGCTGCCGCTGCAGCCAGACGAAACCGGCGCCGCTCTTCAGCTTGTGGTAGGTCTGCTCATAGTCGATGTCCGGAAGCACCGTCGACAGCTTCTCGATCGCCTCGTCGGCGTCGACAATCCGGCGTGGTTCTGCAAACAGCGACGCTGTCTTGATATCCGTGGCCAGCACTTCGCCGTTGCGGTCGACGATGTCGGGC
>NZ_RZPH01000046.1:0-13359 GCF_004022825.1 Mesorhizobium sp. M7A.F.Ca.CA.004.04.2.1 | reverse complement strand
GACGATGTAGTCTGGAGTGACTGAGCGCTTGGGGTTGACCGCGGGAACTTGGTCGGGTTTTTCCGGTTCGGACGGCTGGCCGATACGCGCTAATGACGAATTGATGCTGGCAATAAGGTCCGGCAATGAGGAGACCGGCACTGAATTCTTGCTCACATAAGCCGCAACGATATCGGCGGTAAGCTCCATCAGCGCGGTGGCCGTATTTTGGATTTCGTCAGTCACTTCATGGCTCCGGACTTCTGCAGTGAAATCCCGATCTATTACTTATCGGCTAAAAAAACCAGTAGAGGGAGGATACTAAATGCCAGGCGCTAATAGTGATGAATGTTAAAGCGCCAATCAGAATGCGGAACCACGAGAGACGGTGGATTGATTGGGCGCGGCGTTTTCTTTGTATGACCAGGAAAGCGGCTTGAGGCTCACAGGCGGATGCATTTAGATTTGGACGAGTAGGACCTACGCATGACATTTTCGAAAGACCCGCCGCCGGAGGTTAAGCCCCAGAAGGATAAGGCAAAGACTGGATCTGAATTGGACCGCGTTCCAAGTGCGGGAGCCATTCGGGTCCGCAACGGACTCTCTGTGTCAGAAAAAGACATTGTGGAGGCGGCTAAATACGGGGGCAGGGAGCGAGAATCCTCGTCGGATAGCGACTAGGCAAAGGGGGCCAAGAATGCAGGCTCTGACCCATATCACACGTCGCAATATTGGACGGTGTCCAGAAGTGATCGCAGTCGTTTCTAATTGAACACGGCTGTTTTTTCTTGCGCGAACGCTCTACGCGGGCTCTAGCTGGTTCTCCTTTCAAAGGGGATGTAAGTCTTGGACGTAAAACAGTCAGTCTTCCAAAGCGATCTCCCTCTAAAGGAGAAACTCGAGCGCGCCAGGATGGAGTTGCTCGATCTTTCCGCCCGCAATCGACTTTTGAATGTGCCGCGGTTTTCCAAGAGCGCGAAGACGATCGATATCGTCGATGAGAAGTCGTCCGAAATTTATCGATTGCTGGTGACCGAAGGAAAGGCTTTTACCTTCCTGGCCGGCAAGCCCGATAGGCCGAAAGCGGGCCAGGATGAAAGCAGCCCTCCAGACGAAGAGATCGACTATTCCCCCGTCGCTCTCGCCCAACCAGAGGACGATGGAGTCGATAACAGAGGGATATCCGCGCGGCACTCGGACACCAAGCTGCAGACGCGTATGACCCCAACTGGGCTGCAGCGGCGGCTCCTTGATCTCTACCATGATGCCCGCACACTCGAGGAAGAGCAGGGCGTCAATATCCTCTTTCTGGCCCTTGGAATGCTGAAGTGGATTGACCCGAACAACAAAGAGAACATCCGTCAGGCCCCCCTCATTTTGGTGCCGGTTCGGCTTGAGCGAGGGGCCGCTGGAGAAAAATTCCGCCTACGAGCCCGGCCGGAAGATCTTACCGCAAACCTCTCCTTGGAACTCTATCTCGACCGCATTCACAAGCTCGCTCTGCCGCGTTTTGAGGTGGGAGATGACTTCGACGTCTCGGCCTATCTCGATGCCGTTGCCGAAGCAATTTCGACCAAAGAGGGTTGGGAGGTGCTTCGCGACGATATGGTGCTCGGCTTCTTCTCGTTTGCGAAGTTCTTGATGTACCGTGATCTGGATCCGGATCTCTGGCCCGATGGCGCAAAGATTATCGAACAACCGAAGATCCGCTCGCTTCTTTCAGATGGTTTCGAAACACGCGAGCCGCTTATGTCGGACGACATAGCGATTGATCCGCACATTGCGCCCGCCGAAATGTTGCATATCGTCGACAGTGACAGTTCTCAGACACTGGCGATCCATGACGTCAGAAAAGGTCGCGACCTCGTTATCCAAGGTCCGCCTGGGACAGGAAAATCGCAGACGATCGCAAACATTATTGGGTCGGCCGTTGCCGACGGAAAGACCGTGCTGTTCGTGGCCGAAAAGATGGCAGCGCTGGAGGTCGTCAAGCGACGGCTTGACACTGCTGGGGTGGGGGACGCCTGCCTTGAGCTGCATAGTAACAAGGCGAACAAGCGCATGATGCTAGAGGAGCTGCGGCGAACCTGGCAACTCGGATCGCCCAGGGGCCAGCTTCCTTCTTCCCTAACTGATCGCTTGCTGGAGGCTCGCGATAAACTCAACGCACATGCTGCACGAATGCACGTTGCGTTCGGAGCGTCCGAACTCACTCCTTATCAGGTTCTCGGCCAGCTAACCCGACTAAGGCAGGTCGGTCAGAAACCAGTGGACATCGAACTTACGGATGCCACAAGCTGGACAACTGACGGCGTTTCGCAACGTCGCAAATTGCTCGATGAGGTCTCTCAGCGGATCAACGAGATCGGCTTGCCGATCCACCACCCGTGGCGGGGAGTTGGCCTGGATGTCGTTCTTCCAACGACCATTGAGAGGCTCGTCCCACGCATCGCGGCGTTGCTGGACCAAGCCAAGGCACTGCACGCCAAACTGGTCGGTATCGCTGAGCGGATCAAGGCCGAGCCTCCGAAAATTCTCAGCGACAGCGGCGAGATAGAAGATCGCGCTGAGCTTCTCGCGTCCGCGCCTGGACTTCCTGCCGAGGCGCTCGTCTCGCCGGTATGGGATGAGCGTCCGAAAGACATTTCATCGCTTCTCTGGTCAGGAACGGATTTCGCCCGCAAGTCCGAGGAACTTTCGGAGCAGTTGGCGGCAACGGCTATCGACACGCCAATTGAAGGTCTCGAGACAGAGCTTGCAAAGCTTCCCTCGGAATTTCCGAAAGATGGTTTCCATCGTGCGCGACAGCTCACCATTCTGCTCCCACGCTTGAGGGAAGAAGCTGAGCGCCTGAATCAGGAACTCGGATCGGCGATATTGCCAGACACGTTGGCAGGCTTGCTCAGGCTGGCCGTGACCGGCGAGCGAGTAGCGGCAGCACCTGACGCAAGTCCGGAGGCCTTCGCAGCCACCGTTTGGGACTCCGGACTTGAGCAGGCAGGCGACCTTGCCGACAGCGTAGCGACGCTTGAGGCTGCCAGAGCCGACCTTCAGGGCAAGGTTGTTGACGCGGCGTGGAGCACCGAGGTGGCCGCGGCGCGGCAGGCGCTCGCCACACACACGGGAATATTGAAAGCATTGAACGGCGACTACCGTCGCGCCACAGCACTTGCGCGGACTATTGTGGTCGACCCTAGCGCGCCTGCGACGCAGATAGTTGGTCTCCTCGACCTTTTGATGAAGGGTCAGGCTGCCGCAGCAAGAGTCCGCGAAGGCGACGCTTTTGGCCGTTCCGCCTTCGGGGCAGATTGGCGTGGGGAGCGATCGGCTTCCGCGCCACTGCTCGCGCTAGTGGAGTGGATGCGGACTCTACGAGGGCTAGGCCCCGAACCTCGGATTATCGCCGGCCGGATGGCGGAACGCTCCGAGGCCGGTGCGCGTGCAGCGCGCGTTCGCAAGGTTATCGAAATCGGTCGGCCAATTATCGAAGGTTTCTGGAACGATCTCGGGCACCTCGCGTCATCCATGCTAGGCGACGTGGCTTCCGCCGAGCGGGCCTCGCTGCAACTGATGGAAGCGAAGGCGAGCACTGTAGCTCAAGCCGATGATGCGTCACGACAGGTTCTGACTGACGTTCCGGATCTAATCACTGAGCGGGTGGAGCTACTGCGCCGACTAGGCAGACTACAAGCACTTGCTCAAGGGATCGATGCGGGAGAGAGCCTTGGCAAGTTCGTATTCGGCTCGTCGTGGCACGGTCGAGGATCCGATTGGGCCGCTCTCACGCAAGCCGAGCTTTGGCTGAAAGAAAATGGCTCGATCCGACATCTGGCTGCGCGGTTGCCTGAAAGAATCGAGATCGCAAACTCGGCACGTTCAGCACGTGAAGCGGCCCAAGCGGCAGCGCGGGAATTGAAGGCGCTTACAGGGGATTTGAAAGCCGATGCTCCCTCCTTGTTTGGAGTAGTCGATTTTCCGGACGTCGCGATAGGCGAGGTCGTTTCTCGGCTGCAGGGTTGGCTCGATCATCAGGAGCAGCTCTCGAAATGGGTTGCCTATGAAGAGCGATCCGAAACGGCCCGAAAGGCTGGACTGGGACAGTTGATAGACGGCCTAGCCAACGGCCAGATTACAACAGGATCGGCTCGATCAGTTTTTGATATGGCCTACTACGAACGAATGTTTCTGGCGATGGCGACCGATGAGCCGGAGCTGGCAAGGTTCGACGGGGAACTGCATTCCAGGGCTGTACGTGACTTCGCAGATCTGGACCGCCAGCGCATCAAGGCCGGCGCCATCGAAGTTGTAACGGCTCATCACCGGAAAATTCCTTCAAGAGACGGCGGAGCTGGACCTGTCGGACTGCTTCGTTCTGAGATGGCGCGCAGACGAGGCCACATGCCCATCCGGCAATTGATGCAGAAGGCAGGCCCTGCCATCCAGGCGCTGAAGCCAGTGTTCATGATGAGCCCGCTTTCGGTGGCGCAATTCCTGTCGCCCGGCCGGATGTCCTTCGATCTGCTCGTGATGGACGAGGCGTCTCAGATCCAGCCCGTGGACGCACTTGGCTCGGTCGCCAGGGCCAGTCAGGTGGTCGTCGTTGGCGACGAACGCCAACTGCCACCCACGACATTCTTCGCGAAGATGACAGGCTCGCAGTCTGAAGATGACGAGGGTGAGGGCGCGCAGGTCGCCGACATTGAAAGCATCCTCGGCCTGTTCACGGCCCGCGGCTTGCCGCAGCGTATGCTGCGCTGGCACTACCGTAGCCGTCACCAATCTCTAATCGCAGTATCGAACAGCCAGTTCTACGAGAACCGGCTTTTCATCGTGCCAAGCCCTTATACCCAAGAGGCAGGTATGGGGTTGCGGTTTCATCATGTGCCGGAGGGGGTCTTCGATTCCGGCGGCACAGGAACCAATCCGGTAGAGGCGAGAGCAGTAGCGGAGGCGATCATCCGTCATGCGAAGGTGAACCCGCAAGAGACTCTAGGCGTTGCAACATTTTCGGTTAGCCAACGCCGCGCGATCCAGGATGAACTCGAAGCGCTGCGGCGACTAAATCCCGACACCGAGGAATTCTTTCACGCTCATCCAAGCGAGCCATTCTTCGTCAAGAACCTCGAAAATGTTCAAGGCGATGAGCGCGACGTGATCATGATCTCGGTGGGGTATGCCAAGAATGCCCAGGGATACATGGCCATGCGTTTCGGCCCTCTTGGCGCGGAAGGCGGCGAGCGTCGGCTCAACGTCCTCATAAGCCGCGCCAAGCGCAGCTGCGAAGTATTCGCGTCCATCACAGACGAGGACATCGACCTGGAGCGTGGCAAAGGGAAAGGCATCTTCGCCTTCAAGCTCTTCTTGCACTACGCGAGAACAGGGCGAATTTCGCTTGCCCAAGTCACGGTTCGCGAAATGGATTCAATCTTTGTAGAACAGGTAGCCAACGCGCTGATCGAAATGGGTTATCAGGTTCATGCTCAAGTGGGCATTGCCGGCTTCTTCATCGACCTCGCAGTTGCGGATCCAGAGAGGCCAGGCCGCTATATTCTTGGCATCGAATGCGATGGCGCAGAATATCACTCATCTCGCTCGGCCAGAGATCGAGACCGGCTTCGGCAGTCGGTTCTGGAAGACCATGGTTGGATCATCCATCGCATCTGGAGCGCTGACTGGTTCCAACGGCCTCGTGAGCAGCTGGAGCGAACCATACTAGCGATTGAGGCCGCCAGAAAAGAACTCGATGAGCGGGCCGAATTGGGGGTCCAGAGAAATCGAGCTGTAGCCGTGCAGGTTGTTACGGTCGACCGAGGCAACGTGACGGAAATCGGTCTCGAAAGCACAAACGGATCCGAGACACCCAATCGAGCCTACGAAGAGGCCGAACTAAAGCGACCGGGATCGTTCGAACTCCACGAGACGCCCAGCGGAATCATGGCCGGACTGGTCGAGCAGGTCGTGGCTACAGAAACGCCAATCCATGTCGACGAAATAGTTTCGCGTATTCGGGACGCCTGGGGTCTGCAGCGGGCCGGTGGCAGGATTCAGGATGCAATCGAGCGGGGGGTAAGCATAGCACAGAGAGGTGGTTCAGTAGCCCGTCGAGGCAACTTCTGCTTCAAGCCAGGTGTTCCTGTTCGTCTCAGGGATCGCAGTGGGGTCGTGTCCGCTGGATTGCGCAAGCCCGAAATGATTGCGCAGGACGAGGTCGCCCAAGGCGCTATGGAAGTCGTGAAATCCAACCTCGGTGCGACAGAGGAAGAAATCGCCACAGGCGTTGCCAGGATGCTGGGCTTCAAAGCCACAAGCGCACAATTAAGGCAGCTGATTTCAGCTGGGGTCGCCGATTTGGTTGCCAAAGGAGTGTTACGGTCCCAAGACGGCTTGTTGGTGGCCGGCGAATCCGCGAGCGAGAAATTAGCTGAAGTGTAACGGGGCGCTGCAGCGCCCTCGTTGCAATTTCTGTCGAAGCTCGGAACACCTCTTTTGCTGGCGGAGGCCGAATGGCATTTCGATTCGTACACACGGCCGATATTCATCTCGACTCGCCGCTTCGTTCGCTGGCGATGCGAAATCCCGATCTTGCCGGGCTGGTGGGCGACGCCAGCCGCCAGGCATTCGTTTCGATAGTGGATCTCTGCCTTGAGGAACGTGTGGCCGCGTTGGTCATTGCTGGCGACCTATACGATGGCGACCAGACTTCAATGAAGACAGCGCGGTTCTTGGGCGCGCAGATGACACGCCTGCACCAGGCCGGCATCATGGTTTTCAAGATCCGCGGTAATCATGACGCCCTGTCGCGGATTTCCAAACAGCTGGTATTTCCCGACACCGTTACCATCTTTGGTGGTCGTGCTCAGTCGGTATTGCAGACAGCCGGCGGTCTGGACGTCGTATTCCATGGTTTGAGCTTTGCGAACCCTAAGGCGCCGGACAGCCTGTTAACCAAATATCCGGCGGCTCGTGAAGGGGCCGTCAACATAGGCATCATGCATACCAGTCTGGCTGGATCGCCAGGTCACGACGTTTACGCGCCCTGCAGCATCGCTGACTTGCACGCCCACGGTTTCGACTATTGGGCCCTCGGCCACATCCATGCTCGCCAAGTCCATCCTGGCGCCAGTGCCGTGGTGATGCCGGGAATACCGCAGGGGAGGGATATCAACGAGGCCGGTGAGAAATCAGTCACCCTGGTGACGGTGCGCCACGACCGTTCGGTGGAGATCGAGGAACGGCTGACCAGCGTTGCGCAGTTCGAACGGGTGAGCGTCGACCTTACCGGAGCGGTGGAGTGGCCCGAGGCCGTCGCGCGTGTTCGCTTCGCACTCGAAGAGATGCGGGCAACCGTCCGATCGCGTCATGCTGTGGCTCGCATTGGCCTGACAGGAACGTCACCACTGATGTGGGCGCTGATCCGCGACAGGGACCTCCTTCTTGCCGAAGCCGAACAGGCTGCGGAACAGCTAGGCCATACGTGGGTGGAGAAGCTCGAGCTTGACCTCGCGCCGCCTCGGACGGAGACCGCCGAGGATATTGCTGATCCGATTTTCGAACTCGAGCAATCAATGCGTGCCGATGCCACCTCGGAGGCCTTCCGCGCTGAGGCGAGGGCGTTCGTCCAAAAGATGGTCGCCGACCTTCCGGCCGACGGGCGGGATTTTGCTGGGACGGACGAAGCCGGGCTGGAACAGTTCCTCGATCAGGTGCTTTCCAAGGGCGCGGACTTGGTGACTGCCCGCCTTAAGGCCGGTGGATCGTCATGAGGTTGCGGCGCCTTGACCTCATTCGTTATGGAAAGTTCACCGATCGTTCGATCGACTTCGGACCCAAACCGGAATCCGGACCTGATCTGCATATCGTGTTTGGCCTGAATGAGGCCGGCAAATCGACTGCGCTTTCGGCCTATCTAGACTTGCTGTTCGGCATCGAGGAACGGAGCCGCTACAACTTCCTGCACGAGTACAGTGCCATGCGCATCGGCGGGGTGCTGGAACTGGCCGGCTCCGAACACACGTTCACGCGTACGAAACAGCGCAGTAATTCGCTATTGAATGCGACGGGCCAACCGGTAAGCGAGGTGGCGATCACGGCGCATCTCGCCGGTCTGTCGCGCGACGCCTACACGACGATGTTCTCACTCGATGACGAGACGTTGGAAGCCGGCGGAAAATCTATCCTGGAGTCGCGGGGCGACCTCGGCAAGCTTCTGTTCACGGCCAGCGCCGGTCTTGGGAACGCAAGTGATACGTTGAACGCCCTCGAGGCCGAAGCAGACGCTCTGTATCGGAAGCAGGCGCATGGAACCGAACTGGCGCTGTTGAAGAAGCGCCTTGTTGACGTAAAGTCGCGCAGGGATGCGATCGACACCCTTGCATCAACCTACGAGGGCCTGGAGGCCGAACGTCTCGATGCAGCGCAGCAGTACGGCCGAACCATCAGCGATCGGGCGGTGCTGGTGGCCAGGCTGGATACCTTTGCTCGTTACGTGCGTGCTGCGCCGATGCTGGCGGATATCCGGCGCAAGATTGCCCGGCTGGATCAGCTGCCGGACATCGCCTCCCCAGCCCGGACATCGACGGGAAGTGTCACCGAACTGATCGATGACGATGCCAGCCTCAGAACGCGGCTGTCCGCAAACATCGACGAGACCGAGCGCCTGGCGGAAAAAGTCACTGCGGTCGACGAGGACGAACCGATCCTGTCGATTTCCGAACGCATTCGCGGGCTGGCGGAGAGCAAGGTGCGCCATACCGCGGCTGGCTTTGACTTGCCCACTCGCAGGATGGAGCTGCAAATCCTCAACAACAGCGTGGCGAGCTGCCTTGCCGCCTTGGGCCGATCTTCCGAGGCGGATCCTGGCGCGCTGCTTCTGCCTGCCGTCACCGTTGGCGTCGTTCGCGCCATGGTCGAGCAGAGGTCCGGGATTGCTACCGGGATGCGTGCCGCTCGCGACGAAGCCGCGGCGGCACTCGATGCGCTGCAGGTGGCAAGGCAGCGGGTCGGCGAGGAAAGGGCGGTGCCCGAACCTGCCAGGGCAAGGCTGGGCTCGGCTTTGTCGAAAGCGCGAGCAAGCGGACACCAGGCAGAGATTAGGACGGCTCGCGAGGCGGAAGATGCGGGAACAATCCGATGGAAGGCGGCGCTCGCGCGCTTGCGTCCATGGAACGGAGATGCCCTCGCTCTCGCCAACGTCGCGGTTCCGAGCGCCGGGCAGATTGCCGCCTGGAAGACGGTAGCGTCAGAACTGGCAAGGAACACCGCCGTACTTGCCGAACGCCTTGCTGAATACGAGGGCAACCATGCCATGCTCGCCGCACGATTGGATGCCCTTCGTGCCTCGGGCGACATTGTCGACGATGAAGCGGCTACCGCCATCCGCCGAGTTCGCGATGATGCGTGGGCAACGCACCGCGCAGCGCTGACCGGTGACACCGCTGACGACTTCGCCGTGGCATTGGCGCGCGATGACATTGCCAGCGCAGGCCGGCTGGCCGGCGCGGCGGATCTGGCTGAGATCCGGGCAACTACGCGCGAGCTGGCCGAGGCCGCGGCCAACCTGTCACGCAACGGCATCCAACGCACACAGCTCGGCAAGGATGTGGATACCCAATTGTTGGAAATCCGCGCGGCCGCCAGGGACCTGCTCGGAGACGCCGTGGAACCTTCGTCTGAGCGCCTGATCGAAAGGATCGAGGATCAGATCGAGGCGCGCAGCGATGCGCTCGCTGCCTGGGAGCAGATCGAACTTGCTCGCTTGAAGGCCGAGCGAGCCGCTGACGCCGGCGAGCAGATACGCTTGGAAATGAGAGCAGTGCTGGGAAGCGTCGGCATTGTATCAGAGTCCAACGACACCCTCGAAGCAATCATGGCCATCGCGGAGCCGTTTCTGGATCGGCAGCGCAAGG
Organism: Mesorhizobium sp. M7A.F.Ca.CA.004.04.2.1; assembly: GCF_004022825.1. NCBI lineage: Bacteria > Pseudomonadati > Pseudomonadota > Alphaproteobacteria > Hyphomicrobiales > Phyllobacteriaceae > Mesorhizobium > Mesorhizobium sp. M7A.F.Ca.CA.004.04.2.1. Next base: position 3,475 of record NZ_RZPH01000046.1, on the reverse strand, counting down.
TGGACGCCGAGTATGCCGAGGCGCTCAGAATGGTGAGCTCCAAAGAAGAGGATCTAGCGGCACGACGGGTTGCAGTAGGTGTGGCGGAGCGTCGCGAGGAGGAATGGCTGGCCGGCATTACCGAAGCACTCAAGGGAACTTGGCTCGAAAGCGGGCTCTCCGCATCCGGCGTCGGCACTGTGCTCGATCAATTGGCCGAACTTTCAAGAAGCCTGCAGGAACGGGACGACCTGCAGCTGCGTATCGACAAGATGGAGGCCGACAGGGCCAATTTTCTGGTCGAGGTCATCGCCGTTGCGGTTGAAGCCGACGAGCCGACGAAGGATACCGACCCGGAGCAGTTGGCCATCCGCCTTGCCGAGCGCCTAGAGCGTGCCGAGCGGACACGTGAAACGAAGGCAAGCCTCGGCAACGACCTGAAGCGCCTCAAGGAGGCGCGCGACATCCTCGACACTGAGATTTTGGCACACGAACGCCGCAAGAACGAGGTGCTGGGCGTCTTTGGTGTCGCCACTCTGCCCGAGGTAGTCGAACGCGATGAGCTGTTGCGTGAGCGCGATGGCTTGCGCACCACCGTCGCCGAACTTGAGGAACGGATAGTGGCGGAGCTCGCGGTCGACGGATTCGAGCAGGCCCGCTCGATCCTGGACGCGATCGATTTCGACGGCCTCGCGGTCGAGAAGGCTGAGGGTGAGCAGCGGCTTCGCCTGTTCGATGAAACCATCCAGCAACAGCTGATCCGGCAGACGCGCGCGGCCGACAAGCTGGACGCCATCGGCGGTGATAGTGCGGTTGCACGCCTGGATGCTGAACGGCGCACAACCCTGCTGGAAATCGAGGAGAAGGCCGTTCGCTACATAGAGCTGAAGCTTGGCATCATGTCGGCTGGCAATGCTTTGCGGATCTACCGTGAGAGCCATCGCTCCGGCATGATGGCGCGCGCATCAGACGCGTTCAAGCTAATGACGCGTGGCCAGTATTCGGGGCTGACAACCCAGCCTGTAAGAGGTGGTGAGGTTCTCATTGCTGTGCAGGGTGACGGGCAATCCAAGGTCACCGAAGCGCTTTCAAAGGGTGCACGATTTCAGCTGTACCTTGCCCTAAGACTCGCCGGTTATTACGAGTTCGCGCAATTTCGGCCCTCGGTCCCATTCGTCGCCGACGACATCATGGAGACGTTCGACCATATTCGCTCGGAGGAGGTTTTCAGGCTGTTCGGAGCGATGGCAAACACAGGTCAGGTCATCTACCTGACGCACCATAAGCATCTATGTGAAATAGCTGAGGCTGTCGTACCGGGAACGAGGATCCATCAACTCGCACAGTAATTTTCTCCGGAATACGTGAACGAACCAGTGAAGGACGCCGAATTTGACGGCAAGTATGCGCCCAAAGTCAGACGTTCCGGCAAACTTCGCGTTCGTCCAAAAGCGGACATATCGCCCGAGCCATAGACGGCCCCGATGTGCCCATAATGGACGTCCTGCAAATTCATTGTCCTGCCGAATCTGGACTTCGAGAGCTGGCCCTAAACAGCAATTGTATCGCGCCTAGCCGTCCTATCGCCGGGGCGCCAATTGTAAACAACGGCGAACTATACCAATATCGTTACTGGCTTCTTCCGGTGCGACTCGGGAGAACGGGATGGGCAATGAACGCGAAGACGCAAACGGGAAAACACAGCGCCGCTGGCCAATACCTCGGCTATGCGCTTCAACCTGTACGCCTTTGCTTTCACCTGCTCAACGCGCCTAGCGGCGCCTTGGTCTCTCTTGAACATTTAGACGATGTGGCGGTTCACCTGGTCGGCGGCGAAGTCGTTCTTGAGCAAAGCAAGAGCGCACTGAAGCAAAATCCGATATCCGACTGGGCTGCGGACCTGTGGAAGTCTCTGGCCAACTGGCTCAGCTTCATGGCGGCGGGAGAGATCGACCCGGCGACCAGCCATTTCCGGCTATATGTCACACCGGTGAAGGCGGGTGCCTTCGCGATCGCGCTGAACGACGCGAAAACAGATGCCGACGTGGAGGCGCTGGTCGCTAACCTCGCCAAAGCCCACAGCAAGCTGAAAGCTGCACCGGCATGCGACGCCGACGTCCAAGCTTTCCTGAACGCTGATGCGGCTCATTGCGCCGCCTTGGTCAAGAATCTCGCCGTTATCAGCGTCGATGCAGATCCCGTCGATCCGATACGCGCGATCTTCAAGCCGACGGTCTCTCCGCTCATCATCGACCTAGTGTGCGAACGCGCGATCGGCGCTGCGAAGGAGGCGGCGGACAGGCTGATTAGAGCTGGCAAGCCCGCCATCTTGGACGTGGACGCGTTTCAGGCCGAGCAAAGAGCATTTGTTCAGAAGAACAACCTTCCAGGGCTGCTGTCGTCTTTCACCAAGCAACCGCCTGTCGAGGCCATCGAACAATTGATCGCCGACCGTCCCGCCTTCGTCCGCCAACTCGAGCTGATCGAGGTGGGAGACGAAGCGTGCGTCCGGGCTGTTAGCGATTACCTTAGGACGCTCGCCGACATCTCGATCTGGGGCGAAAGCGGGCTAATCTTTGAGAAGAACCTAAGTGACTGGGACGATGATCTTGTCGGTCGCTATGAGCACGTCAGTGCAGAGGTGCACGACATACAGGCCGGACACCCCGCAACGGTTCGTGGTAGAATAGTTTACAGGCGCTGCGCGCAGTTGCAGCCTCCACTCGATGGTCGAGTCGTCCCCGGTCATTTCGTCCACGGATCATTCAACGCCCTTGCCCACGGCCTGCGCCTCGGCTGGCATCCCGACTACCAGACTCTTTTGGAGCCAGCGACTTGATTGAGGCTGGCCGATCGCACCTACCGCTCAGCGACCTCGCCCTTGTCCAGAATCCAGGACTTGGGGCTTTCGCATTGTGGCAATTTGGCCAAGGTTTCCAGGCTGAGGACGAACGTCCAGCGCCGTTCGCCTTGGCGTTTCTCGTGCTGCCAATCGTCCTGCATCGCGCAACGCTCGAAATCGTGACTTCGACAAACCGACCCTCTGGACTGGCGCTCTTCGCGGCCAAGCTCGGGAAGGAACGGGAACAACTCCTCGCCGTCCACGAGCGAGCGCTGCTGCTGCGTACTCTGACATTGCAATCGGCCGCTGTCGGTGTGAGCGGGCGGCTGCTGTCCGTGGATTACAAGGATGCTACTTTAAGAGCAAACGTACCAGAACCGAAACCGAGGAGGCTCGTCCTTCCAGAGCGCGTCAAGCACCTCGGACCTGCCTCGGAGAAATTGGGTTTCTGGTTTTCGAACCTGGGGACCGCGCAGGTGGCCAACCTGTTACGGGTGGAGTTCTAGATGTATTTCCAGCTTCGAAAACTGATCCTTTGGCCCCGCAATGGTGCAGCGCCGCGGGTCGTCAAGTTCGAGCCCGGTGTCGTCAACGTCATCAGCGGCGCGTCGAAGACCGGGAAGTCCGCCGTTATCCCTATTGTTGATTACTGTC
>NZ_RZPH01000469.1:0-4480 GCF_004022825.1 Mesorhizobium sp. M7A.F.Ca.CA.004.04.2.1 | reverse complement strand
GTGTTCCAGCGCTACACGCTGTTTCCGCATCTGAGCGTCGCCGAGAATGTCGCCTTTCCGCTGCGCGTGCTCATTTCTATCTCGCCAATGTCAGATCGACGAAGCCGTCGACGAACAGCGACAGCATGGTGCCGACGGCGAAATAGAAGATGATCATGCCGCCGGCGATGATGAAGGGCTGGGAGATGAAATAGATCGGGATCTGCGGCGTCAGCTTGTTGACGAAGCCGATCGTCAGATTGACGAGAATAGCATAGGCGACGAACGGGCTGCCGAGGCGGATGACCAGGAAGAACGTGTCCGACACCGTGTCGGTGACATCGACGAGGGCGGCCTGCGGGTTGAAGAAGACGTTGACCGGCGCGACCGTGTAGGAGGAAACCAGCGCGCGTATTATCTCGTGGTCGAAATCGAAGACGAACAGCATCAACAGCGCCGAGAACGAGATGATTGCGGCAAGGGCTGCCTGGGGTTCGGGCTCCTCGATCGCCGGTCCGCCGGTGCCGCCATAACCGACCAGCATGGCGATGGCCGAGCCCATGAAGCGCAGGGCTTCCATGTAGAGCCTGGTCATGGCGCCGATCAGGCCGCCGACCAGAAGTTCCGAGATGATCATCGGCACAAGGATCTGCGGGCGCGGGTCGACGAAAGGAAAGATCTTGTCCCACAGAAAGGCGAGCAGGCCGCCGGTGGCGGCGACCGCCACGAACAACCTGACCTGGACCGGGACGCGGGCGCTGGAGAGGCCCGGCATCAGCATGAAACAGGCGCCGATGCGGCAGAAGGCGAGGAACGCCGCGATGACGACGCCTTGCGACAGCACGCTCACGATATGGTTCCGAGCACCTTGATCTCGACGCCCTTGGCGATTTCGACATGGCTGAGCACCGGCAGCGTGGTGAACAGGCGCTCGATGATCATGCGCACATAGGGGCGGGCGTCGGGCGCGGTGACGAGGACGAAACGCTCGCCGGCTTCCAGATATTTCTTGATCGCCTTGGTGGCGTCCTGGCCGAACTCCTCGAGCTGACGCGGGTCGATGTCGAATTCGCGCACCTCGCCCTTGGCGTCGCGCTTGAGGCTCTGGTGGAAGGCGAGATCCCAGCGGTTGCCGAGGCGCAGCACTTTCAGCACGCCGCCCTCGGACAGGTCGCCGCATATCTGCTGGGCCATGCGGATGCGGACATGCTCGACGATCTGCTCGGTGCGGCGCACATGCGGCGCGATCTCGGCGATCGCCTCGATGATCAGGTGCAGATTGCGGATCGAGACGCGCTCGGCGAGCAGCAGCTTCAACACCGCCTGCAGGCCGGGATAGGAGATGTGCGTGGTGCAGATCTCGTCGGCGAGCTTGCGGTATTCCTGGTCCTGGCGTTCGAGCAGCGCCTTCATGTCCTTGTAGGACAGAAGCTGCGGCAGGTTGTTGCGGATGACCTCGGAGAGATGGGTGAGCAGCACCGACATGTTGTCGGCGAAGGTGTAGTTCTCGCGCTTCAAATCCTCGGCGAAGGCTTCGACCACGGAATAGGCGCGCATGCCGAAGGCCGGCTCGCGGATTTCCTCGCCCGGTATCTCGGGTATGTCGCGGTTGCCGAGCAGCACCATGATCTCGCCGACGCGCATCTGGTACTCGGCCACCACGGTGCCGTGCACCTTGATCTGGTAGCTCTTCGGCGGGATGGCGAAATCGTCGGCGACGCGCACTTCCGGCACGACGAAGCCGTACTGGGTGGCGAATTTCTTGCGCATCTTGCCCATGCGGAAAACCAGTTCCTGATGCGACGTCAGCAGCCTTGTCGACAGCTGCTTGCCGATCAAAAGCTCGATCTCGGCGGTGGCGAGCGAAGCCTTGACCGAGTTCTTCTCCTCTTCGACCTTGGTCGCCTTTTCCTGATCCTTGATCGCCTCGGCTTCGGCGACGGCGCGGTTGGCGCGCATCGGGATGACGTAGCCGAGACCGGCCATGCCGGCGGCGAGCGCAAAGAACGGGAACAGCGGCAGGCCGGGCATCAGGCCGAGCAGCACCAGCAGCGATGCCGCGACATAGAGGGCGCGCGGGTGGGCACCGAGCTGGCCGAACACCGCCTGGTTGGTCGAGCCGCGGGTGCCGCCCTTGGAGACGAGCAGGCCGGCGGCGAGCGACACGATCAGTGCCGGGATCTGGGTGACGAGGCCGTCGCCGACCGACAGCTTGATGAACACGTCGGCGGCTTCGCCCATGCCCATACCGTGCCTGATGTAGCCGATGGCGATGCCGCCGACGATGTTGATGGCGGTGATGATGAGGCCGGCGATGGCGTCGCCGCGCACGAACTTCGAGGCGCCGTCCATCGAGCCGAAGAAAGAAGATTCTTCTTCCAGCTCGCGGCGGCGCAGCTGCGCGGTCTTGTCGTCGATCATACCGGCCGACAGGTCGGCGTCGATCGACATCTGCTTGCCTGGGATGGCGTCGAGGGTGAAGCGCGCGCCGACTTCGGCGATACGGGTGGCGCCCTTGGTGATGACGATGAAGTTCACCACGATCAGGATCATGAAGACAATCAGGCCGATGACGAAGTCGCTGGCCATCACCAGCTTGGAGAAGCCGGCGATGACATAGCCGGCGGCATGCGTGCCCTCATTGCCGTGCGACAGGATCATGCGCGTGGTGGCGATGTTGAGCGACAGCCTGAGCATGGTGGCGATGAGCAGCACGGTCGGGAAGGACGAGAAATCGAGCGGCCGCTGGATCCACAGCGCCACCATCAGGATCAGCACCGAAAGCGCGATCGAGAAGGCGAGGCCGACGTCGATGAGAAAGGCCGGAATCGGCAGAAACAGCACGGCCAGGATGATGACGATGCCGATGGCGAAGAAGACGTCGCGGCCGTTCTTGGCCACCGCGCCGGGCTGAATGCTTTCGCTGATCGCCATATCGTCCTCAAACCCCATAGACTGCCGAGCGCGCGACAGCCCTGTAAAGGTAGCCCGCCAAGCTTGCGCGAGGGTGGGAGACTGGCTAGTTCGAACGACCATGCGCAGGTCGCCGTGTCGGCCGGCCTCGCTAGGAAGGGAAACCCATGCTTCTGATCATCGGCACCATCCGCCTGCCGCCAAACAAATTGGAGGAAGCTAAGCCCGCTATGGAACGCATGGTTTCCGGCAGCCGCGCCGAGCCCGGCTGTCTCGAATATTCCTATGCGCAGGATGTTTTCGATGCCGGGCTCATCCGGGTCACGGAAGTCTGGAGTGACAGGGCAGCGCTCGACGCGCATTTCGCCTCGCCGCACATTGCGGACTGGCGTGCGAGCTGGCCGGCGCTAGGCATAGGCGAGCGCAACCTCGTGCTCTATGAAGCCGGCGAGCCCATGCCGACCTGAACGGTCCGTCAGCCGATCGATATCGCGCCAGCTGTCGCCAATATGGTGTCTGCCGGCATAGTGGTTGCCATGCCGTGCCGCCGGGCGTATCAGGCTGGCTTTCCACTGCCTTTCGATATCGGCGAGCCGCCCCGGTGCTTTCCAGAAACCACAGCGAAGTCTACGCCCGCCGGCTGCGCGCGGTGCTGATCAGGTCGTTGCCTCTGCTCGAGGCACGCGGCATCGTGGTGGTCGTTCTCGCCGGTGTCGTAGGCGTGATGGCGGGCATATTGGTCACGGCGATGAGCCAGATCGTGCAGGACCTGCACGGGCTGCTGTTCGGCGTTCAGCCAGGCGGCCGGCTTTCCGGCATGTTCTCGCTCGCCAATCCGATGCAGGCGCTGATACCGGCGATCGGCGGCATGCTGCTGGGGCTGACGGTGGTCTGGCTCAGGATACGGAAATTCCGCACGCCGATCGACCCGATCGAAGCCAATGCGCTCTATGGCGGGCGCATGTCGCTGACCGACACCTTCATCATCGCCGGCCAGACGATGATCTCCAGCGGTTTTGGCGCCTCGGTCGGGCTGGAAGCCGGCTATACGCAGGTTGGCTCCGGGCTGGCATCGCGGCTGGCGGGCATCTTCAGGCTGCGCCGCAACGATGTCCGCATCCTGGTCGGCTGTGGTGCGGCCGGCGCCATCGCCGCCGCCTTCGATGCACCGCTGACCGGCGCCTTCTACGGCTTCGAACTGGTCATCGGCATCTACTCGGTTGCCAATGTCGCGCCAGTCTTGACAGCCGCGATCTGCGCCTCGCTGACGGCAGAGATGTTCGGCGGCGTGCCGTTTCCGCTCGAGCTTTCGGGTCTGCCGGCGCTCACCGCCAGCCAGTATGTGCCGTTCCTGCTGCTCGGCCTGCTCGGCGGTGCCGCCTCGATCGCCATCATGCATCTGGTGACACTGATCGAGCGCGGTTTCGCCAGGCTGTCGATCGATGCGGCGCTGCGCCCCGTCATCGGCGGAGTCATCGTTGGCTTGTTGGGGCTGATCACGCCGCAGGTCCTGTCCAGCGGCCATGGCGCGCTGCATCGCGAATTCTCGATGAATTACGGGCTGGCCGTGGTGGCCAGCGTCTTCGTG
>NZ_RZPH01000468.1:0-4482 GCF_004022825.1 Mesorhizobium sp. M7A.F.Ca.CA.004.04.2.1 | reverse complement strand
CTGGTAGCCCATGTCGAAATTCTTCGGCCGGTAGCCGGAGAAATCGACGGGGCTGTCGTCGATCAGCGTTTCCTGCGCCACCAGGCCCTGTTCGAAGGCCAAACCGTAGATGAAGGGCTTTAGCGTCGAGCCTGGCGAGCGGACGATCTTTGTCATGTCGATCCAGCCGGAGCGGCTTGCGTCGAAGAAATTGGCCGAGCCGACTTCGCCAAGGATGTCGCCGGTGCGGGAGTCGGCCAGCACCATAGCGACCGACAGGCGGGGGCCGAGCTTGGTGGCCGCGTCCCTCGCCACCTGTTCCAGCCCCTCCTGGACGCTCTTGCGGATCGTCAGCTGCAAGGGCTGACCGGGGACGGCCTTGGGCAACATCGCATAGGCGGCGTGCGCGGCGAGCGCCGGCAGCGTGCGGCGCAGGTCCGAGACATCGTCGAGGGAGGCCCGTGCGGCCTCGCGCTCGCCGAGCAGGCGGGAGGAGACCATTCGGGTCAGCACCCGGTCGCGGGCGGCGTGGGCGATCTTCAAATTGCGGTCGGGCCGGCGCTTTTCCGGCAGTTGCGGCAGAGCGACGAGCAGGGCGGCCTCGGAAACGGTGAGCCGTTTCGGCTCCTTGCCGAAATAGGCGAGCGAGGCGGCGCGCACGCCTTCCAGATTGCCGCCATAAGGCGCCAGCGTCAGGTAGCGTTCGAGGATCTCGCGTTTCGACAGCCGCCGCTCTATCTGGATGGCGCGCAGCATCTGCTTGACCTTGGAGCCGAGGCTGCGGCTTTCGCGCGGCTCGATCAGCCGGGCAAGCTGCATCGAAAGCGTCGAGCCGCCGGAGACGATGCGGCCGCTGGTGGCGAACTGGCCGGCGGCGCGGGCCAGCGCCAGCACGTCGACACCTTCATGGTCCCAGAAACGCTTGTCTTCGTAGGGGACCAGCATGTCGACGAACTGCTTGTCGACCTGGTCGAGGCGGGTTTCGAGCCGCCAGTAGCCGTCCGGCGTGGCGAAGGCGCGCAACAATTCGCCGTCGCGGTCCTGGACTTCGGTGGAGACCGTGAGTTCGGCTGGAAGCGGGGGTGGGAAGGCACGGTCGAGCGCCCAGAGGGTGGTGGCGGCAATTGCGGTGAGTCCAATGAGGGAGGCTCCTGCAACGGCCGTGCGACGAAGGAACTTCTTGGAAAGCATGGCGCCGCCCCTCATCCGGCTGCCGCCACCTTCTCCCCGTATAGTGACGGGGAGAAGGGTGCTGTCATGGCCCTTGGCGCTTTTCCAGCAACGTTCAAAGTTGGCGAAAGCTTTGTTGCAGGCCTCTTTCTCCCCGTCACTATACGGGGAGAAATGCCCGGCAGGGCAATGGGGGGCAGCACAAGCCTCACTTTCATATTCGCCAAGGCGCCTTACGGCGCCTTGACCTCCATCATGCCGGTGGCGGTGCGGGCCGAATATTGCGGCCGGTACATGTCCTCCACCGTTGCCGCCGGGTGCGCATAGGTACCAGGCGTCACCGCGCGCACGACATAGGCGAGCGTCAGATTGTGGTCATGATCGCCGTCGGCCGGGTTGAACGCCGCGACGAAACGGTCGTCGCGGAATTCGAGATGCGCGGCATCGGTCTGCGCCAGCCACGAGAAGTTCGTCAACTGGGCGCTGGAGACCAGGCCGGGATTGTCGATCTCGAAGCCGGCCGGCAACAGGTCGGTGACCAGCAGGCGCGACGGCCATTTGTTCTGCTCGTTGACCTTGAGCACGACGACATAGCGTTCGTTCTGCGTCGCCTCGGTGACATTGGCCTCGGTGCCGTCGAGCTTGTAGTAGGTGCGGTTGATGGTGAAGCCGTCGCCGCCGGCCGGCAAGGGCTGGACCGGCGACGCCACGGTGGTGACGACGGCCTGCAGCGGGGTCTTGCCGGTGTTGGCGATGGTCAGCGGGCTGTCGGCCAGGTCAGAGCCTTCCACCTGGTTGGAGTAGCCGCCGGAATGCGCCGCGCCATTGACGGCCAGCATGATCGTATCATTGCCCTCCTTCAGCGCGCGGGCCGCCAGCAGCATCCAGGATTCGTCCTGGGTGGTGGTCCAGCGGGCTTCCGCGCGTTCCCTGGTCACCAGCTTGATCAGTTCCGGCACGATGGTCGGCACCGGCTTCGATTCCGCCGCCAGCGCCAGCATCGCCGCGCCATCACGCAGCCGCGAACCGTAGTCGGAGCGGTAGTAGTCGTAGTCGGTGGTGGACTTTGCCAACTGCAAGGCGGTCTTGAAGGTGGCTTCGGCGCGCGGTGTATCGCCGTAGAGCGCCAGGCTTGCCGCCAGCTGGGCAACGGCCATCGGGCTTGAGAAAGCTTCGAGTTGGGTATCCGCATAGTAGCGCAGGTCGCCGATCGAGGCCTTCTTGTTGCGGGCCAGAACGTAGAGGGCGTAGGCGATCTCGCTGCCACGGTCCTGGACGCTCTGGTCATAGCCGAGCGAGTTCTGCAAATTGCTCAGCGCCTGGTTCATGGCCAGGCTCGGCACGTCGTATTTCTGCTCGCGCGCCCTGGTCAGGAAATCGGTGACATAGGAATCAAGCCACAGATCGCCGGAGCCCGGACCCCACAGGCCGAAGCTGCCGCCCGAGGCCTGATAGCTCAGAACCTTATAGATGGCGTCCTGGATGCGGCCATGGATATCGGGGTCGCTGGCCATGCCGACGCCGGAAGCCAACTCATTGACGTAGAGAAGCGGCATGGCGCGGCTGGTGGTCTGCTCGGCGCAACCATAGGGGTAGCGGTCGAGCGTCATCAGCAGCGACGGCACGTCGAAGGCGGCGGCCTGCGAAACGCCGACACTGACGGAGGCGCCATTGAGCAGGCTGGCTGCCAGCAGTTCCTTGTCGACGCGCAGCGCGCCGCCATTGCCCTTGAGGTCGACCACCAGCCGGGTGGTCACCGGCAATTGCGCCGGGCGCACCGGCACATAGAGCGTCTGCTCGACCTTGGTGCCGTCGGCATGGGCAAGCTTGACGGTGAGCGAGGCATTGCCGGCCGTCTGAGCGACCAGCGGCACGGTCAGCGTCTGGCGCTTGCCCTGGGCGAGCGTCAGCTTCTGGGGCAGGGGCTTGTCGCCGGTCGACAGGTCACCCGTTGTTTCGATCGAGAACGCATAGTCGCCGGCCGGACCATCGGTGTCGGCGACGTCTAGGCGCATGACGGCGGCGTCACCAGGCGCCAGGAAGCGTGGCAGGCCAGCGGTGATCACGATGGGATCGCGCACGATGACATCGGACTGGGCGTGGCCGACCGCATCCTTGGTCCAGGCGACGGCCATGACGCGCACGGTGCCGTTGAACTGCGGGATGTCGAAGTCGACCCGCGCCTTGCCGTCGGCATCGAGTTCGACGATGCCGGAGAAGAAGGCGACCAGTTTTTCGGTCGGCGGGTTGCCTTGCGCCTGCATGTTGGCGCCGTCGCCGCCGGTCCTGAGCTTGCCGGTGTTGCCGAGCGAGCCGTCGATCAGGCGGCCGTATATGTCGCGGATTTCCATGCCCAGCATGCGCTGGCCGAAGAACCAGTTCTCCGGATCCGGGGCCTTGTAGTTGGTCAGGTTGAGGATGCCGACATCGACGGCGGCAACCATGACGTAGGCATTGCTTCCCGGCTGCACGCCGGCGACCGAAACCGGGATCGACAGCTGCTGGCGCGGCATGGTCTTGTCCGGCGGCGTCAAGGTGATGGCGAGCTTTTTCGAGCCCGGATCGACCTTCAGCCATTTCACGCCGATGGCGCGGGCCGGCATGCGCGTTTCCTGCGCATCGCCCGGCCGGAAGAGGGTTGCCGTGACATAGGCACCGGCACCCCAATCGTCGCCGACCGGTATGTCGACCGTGCTGCCGCCGGCCGGCACGGATGCCGTGACGGTCTTCAACAGTTTGTCGGAACCGATGTTGATGAGAAGTTCGCCGGCAAAGTGCGGCGAGACTTTCAGCCTGGCCACTTCGCCGGCGGCATAATTGTCCTTGTCGAGGGCGATTTCGAGGCCGTCAGGCGTTTCGGTGGTGGTCGAGGAGACATACCAGCCGGCATCGAACTCGTAGCTTGTCGCCGGTCCCTCGGGATCCGATGTCTCGACCTCGAGGCGGTACTGACCCCAATCGACCGGCACGGAGACCGTCGCGCCGCCGTCGGCGCTAAGGTCGACCTGGCCGTTGGCGATCGACTTGGTGAAGGTGACCGGCTCGTAGTTCCAGGAATTGTTGGAGCGGTACCACTGGTAATTGCGTTCGACCTTGACCAGCGTCCACTGCGCGCCTTTCAGCGCCTCGCGCTTGCCGTCGGGATCGACGGCGATCAGGCTGAACTTGGCGGTGCCGCCCTGCGGCACTTCATTGTCGGCGAAATCCGGACGGATGCCGATCATATGGCCTTGCGGGCGGACGCCGATGTTGAGCGAACGCTCGATGGCGCGGCCGCCGGTTTCGCGCATCCTCACCGTCACCTTGGCGTCGACCAGCTTGGTGGTCGAGGGC
>NZ_RZPH01000467.1:0-4484 GCF_004022825.1 Mesorhizobium sp. M7A.F.Ca.CA.004.04.2.1 | reverse complement strand
CTTTGGCGGCTGCGGCCATTCGGTGCGCGGGAACAGCCCGTCGAACCCGCTCTGCCCCGGGCTCCCCAGGCGGTGGCTGCCGAGATGACGCAGGCCAGCCGCGACTCGCTGATCGACGGGCTGTTCCCGCGCACCGAATGGCCGCAGCCGCCAAAGGCACCGTTTCCCCGACTGAAGAAGAAGTCCGACCGACGCAGCGATTTCGTCATAGCCGCGCTCGGCATCACGCTCGGCCTGATCTGCGCCCTGTTTCCCTGGTACATCTTCTTCAACCAGGACCAGTTTGGCGTCCAGGCGATGAAGTTCGGCGGCACCGGCTCCAATTCCGGGCGAGCGGGCGGCGGCGTGGTCGCGCAACGCAGCGCGCCGCTGACGGCAAAGGATATTCCCGCGGCCAATCTCGATCTTCTTGCCACGGGGACGGTGCGGGACGACGCCAATCCCGCAGCCGCACCCGACGAGCAACCGTTTCCGGCCGACGCGGCGAAATTCCGCATGGTTCATGTCGCTAACGGCCGTGCCATGATCCAGGACGACGCTGGCCTCTGGATCGTCCAGCGCGGCTCGATACTGCCTGACTCCAGTCAGGTGTCCTCCATCGAGCAGCGCAACGGCAAATGGGTCATGGTCACCAGTGCCGACCGGGTGATCGAACTCTCCAGATAAACGATCTCCGGCTCCCGCCATCCGCAAGGCCCGCGCAAGACTGGCGGCCTAGTCTCTGGGTACCTGCTCGGAGATTCCCATGGAGCCCGTTTCCCTTTTCGACCTCGCCGCCAAGCAAGCGCAATGGCTGGCCGTGCGCCAGTCGGCAGTCGCCGGCAACATCGCCAATGCCAACACGCCAGGCTATACGGCAAACGATGTCGAGCCATTCGAAAAGGTGCTCGACCGCGCTGCCGTATCGCTGCAGGCGACCCAGGCCGGCCATCTCGGCAATGCGGCGACCAATGCCGGCTTCACCATCAAGCCGCAGGAGAATGACGGCGTCGTCATGCCGTCCAAGAACTCGGTCGTTCTGGAAGACCAGTTGCTGAAAGCCGGCGAGGTGCGCCGCTCCTTCGAACTCAACACGGCGATCGTCAAGGCGTTTCATACGATGATGATGATGGCGGTGAAGAGCTGACCATGGACGCACTGACCGCAGCCCTCAAAGTCGCAGCATCCGGCCTCGGCGCCCAGTCGGAGCGCCTGCGCGTGGTTTCCGAAAATCTCGCCAACGCCCAGTCGACCGGCACCGCGCCCGGCTCCGATCCTTATCGCCGCAAGACCATCAGCTTCGTCTCCGAGCTTGACAGGGCCTCCGGCAGCTCAACCGTTGCAGTGAATTCGATCGATCGAGACCCCAGCGACTTTCCAGTCGAGTTCCAGCCCGGCAACGAGGCAGCCGACGAGAAGGGCTACGTCAAGATGCCCAACGTCAACGTGCTGATCGAAATGGCCGACATGACCGAGGCCAACCGCTCCTACGAGGCCAACCTTCAGGTCGTCAAGCAGGCCCGCGACCTGATTTCCATGACCATCGACCTGATGAGGAACCAGTAATGATCAGCGGTATCGGAGCGCTTCAGTTCAAGCCGTCGATCGGCGGCGACGACACGGCCACAAGCCTGCTCCAGGGCGGTGCGACACCTTCGGCCGGCGGCACCATCGGCACCTCCTTCGCCGAGGCGCTGAGCCAGGCAGCCTCCAAGACCGTGAACACGCTGCAGAATGCCGAGCAGGTATCGTTGCAGGCGCTCAAGGGCGACGCCGACACCCGTCAGGTGGTCGACGCCGTGATGAGCGCGCAGCAGGCGCTTCAGACCGCCGTCGCCATCCGCGACAAGGTGGTTTCCGCCTATCTCGAAGTCAGTCGAATGGGCATCTGAGGAATTCCGCCATGAAAGCACTCGCCATCGCCGCCACCGGCATGAATGCCCAGCAGACAAATCTGGAAGTCATCGCCAACAACATCGCCAACATCAACACCACCGGCTACAAGCGCGCCCGTGCCGAATTCTCCGACCTGCTCTATCAGGTCGACCGTACACAAGGCGTGCCCAACCGCTCCAACGCCTCGCTGGTGCCGGAGGGCGTCTCGATCGGCCTCGGCGTCAAGACGACGGCCGTGCGCAACGTGCACACCCAGGGCGAACTGACCAGCACCGGCAACAGTTTCGACCTGGCGCTGACCGGCAGGGGCTGGTTTCAGATCGAGGGTGCCGACGGCGGCACGCTCTACAGCCGCGCCGGAGCTCTCAACACCAACGCCACCGGCCAACTCGTGACGGTCGACGGCGCTGCCGTCATTCCGGCAATCAATGTTCCCGTGGATGCCGTCGAGGTCATCGTCAACAAGACCGGCCAGGTCTTCGCCCGCATCGATGGCCAGACCGACCTGCAGAACCTCGGGCAGCTTCAGATCGCCAACTTCGCCAACGAGGCCGGCCTGGCGCCGCTCGGCGACAATCTGTTCCAGGAAACCACGGCTTCGGGGCCGGCGAATGTCGGCGTGCCGGGCGATCCCGGCTTTGCCACCATCCAGCAGGGCTATCTCGAAGCCTCCAACGTCGACCCGGTCAAGGAAATCACCGAACTGATCTCGGCGCAGCGCGCTTATGAGATGAACTCCAAGGTCATTCAGGCCGCCGACGACATGGCCTCCGTGGTCTCCAAGAACATCAGGTAACGCATGATGTCGACGCCCGGCCTCCTGTCCGCATTCCGCCGCACCGCGCTCGTCCTTGCGCTGGTGACCGGCACGATGCCGGCTTTTGCCCAGGAGTCGACCAACCAATCGGCCACCCGGATCGCCAGCAATCAAGCTGGCGGCGAGGTGGTGCTTATTCCGAGCCGGGTAATCTATCCCGGCGAGACCATCAACCTGGCTGCCCTGAAACAGGTCACCCTTATCGTCGGCAAGCGCAAGCCGGAGGCGGTCGCCACGCGAGCCGAAGAACTGGATGGCAAGGTCGCCAAGCGCACGCTGCTGCCCGGCCGCTACATTCCTTCCACCGCCATCCGCGAGGCCTGGCTGGTCGAACAGGGTGCTTCCGTGCAGATCTTCTTCATCGCCGGCGGGCTGACGATCTCGGCCACCGCCGTGACGCTGCAGCCGGGAGTTGCGGGCGACCTCGTCAAGGTTCGCAACATCGACAGCGGCAAAATCCTGTCCGGCACGGTGATGGCGGACGGAACCATCCAGGTCAGCGCTTCATGATGCGCGGGCTTACCCTGATGCTGGCAGCCGTGCTTGGCCTGCAGCCGGCGCTGGCCGATGGCCTGACGTCGAAGGCCAAGCGCGAGCTCGCCGCCAAGAATGGCGGCGTCTACAGCGATCCCGAATATGATCCGGCCACCACCAGCCGCATGTTCCGGGTGTCGACCGGGCCAAGTTCGCTGCCGCCGGGCCAGGTCGCCGCGCGCATCAAGGACATCGCCCAGCTGCAGAGTTCGCGCGACAATCAGCTCGTCGGCTACGGCCTGGTCATCGGCCTTGCCGGATCGGGCGACAGCCTGCGCAACTCGCCATTCACCGAACAGTCGATCCGCGCGATGCTCGAAAATCTCGGCATCGCCACCGAAGGCGGCAGTGCGCGCGCCAAGAATGTCGCCGCCGTCATCGTCACCGCCAACATGCCGCCCTACGTGCAATCGGGCGCCCGCATCGACATCGACGTCTCCTCGATGGGCGACGCGACCTCGCTTTCCGGCGGCACGCTGATCATGACGCCGCTGAAGGCGGCGGACGGCGAGATCTATGCCGTCGGCCAGGGCTCGGTCATCGTGTCCGGCTTTACCGCCCAGGGACAGGCCGAGCAGCTGACGCAAGGCGTGCCGACCTCCGGCCGCGTGCCGAACGGCGCCATCGTCGAGCGTGCTGTCCAGGCCGAGTTCGACGATCAGGCGATCCTGACGCTGCAACTGCGCAATCCCGATTTCTCGACCGCTATCCGCATCGCCGACGCCATCAACGACTACACCGGCCAGCGCTTCGGCATGCGGGTGGCGGCGGAGCGCGATTCGCGCACCGTTCAGATCAGAAGGCCGAAAGGTGTCTCGGCGGCCCGCTTCTATGCCGAGATCGAGAATTTGGTGGTCGAATCCGACACGCCGGCCCGTGTCGTGATCGACGAGCGCACCGGCACCATCGTCATCGGCAATGACGTCAAGATCTCACGTGTCGCCATCAGCCACGGCACGCTCACCGTGCGCATCACCGAAGCGCCGCGCGTCGTCCAGCCCGAGCCCTTCTCCAAGGGCGAGACCGCCATCGAACCGTTCACAGCCATCGACGCCAGCCGGCCCGACGCCCGCGTTGCCGTGCTGGACGGACCCGATCTCCAGACCCTCGTTTCCGGCCTCAACCGCCTCGGCGTCAAGCCGGATGGCATCATCGCCATCCTGCAGGGCATCAAGTCGACCGGGGCCCTGCAGGCCGACCTGGTTCTGCAATAGGCGATGCCGATGACGCGCTTCTTCTCACACCACGAAAGACACCT
>NZ_RZPH01000466.1:0-4485 GCF_004022825.1 Mesorhizobium sp. M7A.F.Ca.CA.004.04.2.1 | reverse complement strand
TTGCTAGATAGGCTGAGTGGCCGGGTCATGGATTCTTCCTTTGGCCTCAAGAGGAAAATATTTCTCCTAACGGCGAAATGGCGTCGAACATTTTCTCAAGAGGGGCAAAAAAGGCAACATTGAATGCATCTAATTTCTACCAATTCGGTAGATTTGGCGCGGGTTCAACGGAGGCAGAAATGACCAAACCTCATTTCAGGAAACTGCTCGGCGCACTGGTCGCCACATCTGTCCAGTTCGGCACGCTCGGTTTCGCGTTTGCCGATACCACCATTCTCAACGTGTCCTACGATCCGACACGCGAGCTCTACAAGGCCTATGACGAAGCTTTCGTCGCGCATTGGAAGGCCGAGACCGGAGAGACCGTCACCGTCCAGCAGTCGCATGGCGGATCGGGCGCCCAGGCCCGCGCCGTGATCGATGGCCTCGATGCCGATGTGGTGACGCTGGCACTTGAAGGCGACATCAACGCCATCGTCTCGAAGGCGAAGAAGATCAATCCGGACTGGCGCACCAAATTCGAAAACAATTCAGCGCCTTACACCTCGACCATCATCTTCCTCGTCCGCAAGGGCAATCCCAAGGGCATTCACGACTGGAGCGACCTCGTCAAGGACGGTGTCCAGGTGATTACGCCCAATCCCAAAACCTCCGGCGGCGCGCGCTGGAACTATCTCGCCGCCTGGGCCTACGCCAACGCCAATGACGGCGGCGACGAGGCCAAGACCAAGGAGTTCGTCGGCAAGCTCTACGCCAATGCTCCGGTGCTCGACACCGGCGCGCGCGGCTCGACCGTGACCTTCGCGCAAAAGGGTCTTGGCGATGTGCTTATCGCCTGGGAAAACGAGGCCTATCTGGCGCTCGACGAGTTCGGTGCCGACAATTTCGACATCGTCTACCCGCCGACCTCCATCCTGGCAGAACCGCCGGTGGCGGTAGTCGACGCCAATGTCGATGCCAAGGGCACGCGCAAGGTCGCCGAAGCCTATCTGAGCTGGCTCTATTCCAAAGAAGCGCAGACGATCATCGCCAAGAACCATTATCGTCCTGCCAAGCCCGATCTGGTGCCGGCCGAGGACCTCGCCAAGCTGCCGCCGATCAAGCTCGTAACCATCGACGATCCACAGTTTGGTGGCTGGAAAAAAGCACAGCCTTATCATTTCGGCGATGGTGGTATATTCGACCAGATCTACAAGCCCCAGTAAGCAGTCGATATTCAGGACGACATGACCACAGCACCCGCCCAGGCGGGGTGGCGATTCAGGCAGCCGAGCGTCATTCCGGGTTTCGGATTGACGCTCGGCTTCTCGCTTGCCTACCTCACCCTCATCATCCTCATCCCGCTATCCGGGCTGCTCTGGCGCTCGGCCGCCCTTGGCTGGCCTGAATTCTGGGCGATCGCCACCGATCGCCGCACCATCAATGCGCTGAGAATCAGCTTCGGCACCGCCTTCGTCGCGGCTGCGGTCAACGTCGTCTTCGGCACGCTGGTCGCATGGGTGCTGGTGCGATACCGTTTCCCCGGCCGCCGCATCGTCGATGCCATGGTCGACCTGCCCTTCGCCCTGCCGACGGCTGTGGCCGGCATCGCGCTGACCACGCTCTACGCGCCGAACGGCTGGATCGGCAAATTGCTGATGCCGCTCGGCATCAAGGTCGCCTATACGCCGCTCGGTATTGTCATCGCGCTGATCTTCATCGGCCTGCCCTTCGTCGTGCGCACCGTGCAGCCGATCATGGAGGAGATCGACAAGGAAGTGGAGGAAGCCGCCGCCACGCTTGGCGCCAATCGCTTCCAGATCATCACCCGCATCCTGTTTCCGGGCCTGGCGCCGGCCATCGTCACCGGCTTCGCCCTCGCCTTCGCGCGTGGCGTCGGTGAATACGGCTCGGTCATCTTCATCGCCGGCAACTTGCCCTACAAATCAGAAATCGCACCCCTGCTGATCGTCATTCGGTTGGAGGAATACAATTATCCGGCGGCGACAGCGATCGCGGCGATCATGCTCGCTCTGTCGTTCATCATGCTTTTGGTCGTCAATCTCGCACAGTCATGGAGCCGCAAGCGCTATGGCTGACCCGGAGATCAAATCCTACGAACCGCATCATGAAAGCCAGTCGGCGGCGGTCACTGAAAGCCGCCCTGCGCGCCTTGCTCTGATGGCCGTCGCCTTCGCCTTCCTCGGCATTTTCCTGCTCTTGCCGCTGATCATCGTCTTCAACGAAGCCTTCGCCAAGGGCATCGGTGCCTACACCGAAGCGCTCGGCAGTGCCGACACGCGCTCGGCGATCCGGCTGACGCTGCTGGTGGCGGCGATCTCGGTGCCGCTCAACATCGTCTTCGGCATCTCCGCCGCCTGGGCGATCGCCAAGTTCGAGTTCAAGGGCAAGGCCTTCCTGACCACGCTGATCGACCTCCCCTTCTCGGTCTCGCCGGTCATATCGGGCCTCGTCTATGTGCTTCTGTTCGGCGCCCAGGGGCTGCTCGGCACATGGCTGAAAGCGCATGGCATCGTCATCCTGTTTGCCGTGCCGGGCATCGTGCTGGCCACAATCTTCGTCACCTTCCCCTTCGTCGCCCGCGAGTTGATCCCGCTGATGCAGGAACAAGGCAATGGCGACGAGGAGGCAGCGCTTTCGCTCGGCGCCAATGGCTGGCAGACCTTCTGGTACGTGACCTTGCCCAACGTCAAATGGGGGCTGCTCTACGGCGTGCTCCTGTGCAATGCGCGTGCCATGGGCGAGTTCGGCGCGGTATCGGTGGTGTCGGGCCACATACGCGGCCTGACCAACACCATGCCGCTGCATGTCGAAATCCTCTACAACGAGTACAACGCCGTCGGTGCCTTCGCCGTCGCTTCATTGCTTGCGGGCCTGGCGCTCGTCACGCTGGTCTTGAAAACACTTCTCGAGATGCGCTACGGCGCCGAGATCGCCGCGACACGCGGGCACTGACAAAGGGACCACTATGGAAGTTCGCGTTGCCAACGTGCGCAAGGAGTTTGACCAGTTTCCGGCGCTTCACGACGTGTCGCTCGACATCAAGTCGGGCGAACTGATCGCGTTGCTGGGACCGTCCGGTTCCGGCAAGACGACGCTGCTCAGGCTGATCGCCGGGCTGGAGCGGCCGACACGGGGAAAGATATTCTTCGGCGACGAGGACGCCTCGCACAAGTCCATCCAGGAGCGCAATGTCGGCTTTGTCTTCCAGCACTATGCGCTGTTCCGGCACATGACGGTGGCGGACAATATCGGCTTCGGCCTGAAGGTCCGGCACGGACCGTCGCGCCCGCCGGCGCAGGAGATCCGCCGTCGCGCCTCCGAGCTTCTGGACCTCGTCCAGCTTTCAGGGCTCGAAAAGCGCTATCCGGCGCAGCTCTCCGGCGGCCAGAGGCAGCGCGTGGCGCTGGCGCGCGCCATGGCGATCGAGCCCAAGGTGCTGCTGCTCGACGAGCCGTTCGGCGCGCTTGACGCGCAAGTGCGCCGGGAATTGCGCCGCTGGCTGCGCGAAATCCATGACGCCACCGGCCACACCACCGTCTTCGTCACCCACGACCAGGAAGAGGCGCTGGAGCTTGCCGACCGCGTCGTGGTGATGAGCCAGGGCCGCATCGAGCAGGTCGGCACCGCCGACGATATCTACGACACGCCGAACTCGCCCTTCGTCTACGGCTTCATCGGTGAATCGAGCTCGCTTCCCGTCAAGGTCGAGAATGGCGAAATCTGGCTCGCCGACCGTCCGATCGGGCTTGCCGCGCCCAACGAGCCCTCGGGCGATGCGACGCTCTACTTCCGCCCGCACGATGTCGAATTGCTGGACGGCTGCAGCGGCTGCATCGCCGGCACGGTCGCCGCCAGCCGCCGCGTGGCCGGCACGCGCCGGGTCGAGCTTGAAATAGGCGGAGAGCGCCAGCGGGTCGAAATCGAACTGCCGGTCGATCACCCCGCGGCGCAGAAAAGCCGGGTGGCGTTCCGCCCCGGACGCTGGAAGCTTTTTCCGGCGGCTTGATCCTCTGGTCTATGGCTACGCCAGCCAGTTCTCGACCTTCAGGCCCCTGATCCGGTTGAACTCTCCCGTGTTGGCGGTCACCAGCGTGGTGCCCAATGCACAGGCATGAGCGGCGATAAAAAGATCGTTGTGGCCAATGGTCTGGCCCGCGGCTTCAAGCTCGGCGCGAAGTCCGCCATACTCGGCATCCACCGGCACATCGAGCGGCAAGACAGGAATCTCGGCCAGCAAGTCTTCAACCTTCTTGAGCAGCTTGGCCGATCCCTTCTTGGCGCAGCCATATCGCAATTCCGAGGCGACCACGATGCTGGTGCAAACGGCGTCATCTCCCTCGCGCGACATTGCCCTCGCGGCCTTGCCAGCCGGGTTTCGGATCATGTCGCTGATAATGTTCGTATCCAGCATGAACCGCATCTAGAAAATGTCCTCGGATTTGACTGGCGTGTCGTAGATCTCGGGGAAGTCGTCTTCAGGAT
>NZ_RZPH01000465.1:0-4491 GCF_004022825.1 Mesorhizobium sp. M7A.F.Ca.CA.004.04.2.1 | reverse complement strand
CGCCCACGACGACCGAATTGCCGCCTTCGCATCTCGCCTGGTGCGCCAGCCGCTATCGCTCCTACCATCCGGACGACAACAGCTATCGCTCCTACAGCGGGCAGCTGCGCCCCTGCATCTCGCCCTATCTCCAAGCCGCCGGTCAGGCTGTTTTGCCCGCCGCCGGCGATGGCGACGAAAACGGCGCCGGCCTGGGCGTCTACGTTGCCGACGATGGCGGCGCCGCACTTTCGGCCGACCATGTCGATTCCTGCTTCAGCCGCTACCGCTCCTACCGCCCGGAAGACAACTCCTACCAGCCCTATTCAGGCGGCCCGAGACGGCAATGCCAGTAGCCCCGCGCGCCGCCCGGCATGGCGATCCGATCGCGCGGATTTTCCGGAGCGTCCGCACTGGCGCGGCGTTCAACCCTGACCCCAAGGAGGACTGACCATGAGCGACGACCGGGACGACAGAATTCGTGAGCGCGCCTACCAGATCTGGGAACGGGAAGGCCGCATGCACGGCGACCCTGAGCGGCACTGGCACCAGGCCGAGGCGGAGATCGACCGCGAGTCGGCCCTGCCGCTGACGGCGGATGACGCGCTGCCCGAAACCGGCGAGATCGCCAGCTCCGACGTGCTGGAGGTCGAGGCGCTGGCGGTGCGCACCGGCATATCGGGCGACGAGGCGCAGGAACTGCTCGACCGCCTGGGCAATGACCGCGCGGCAATCGAGCAAGCCGCCCGCAGCCTGAAGGCCAAAAGGCGGCGAAACCCCGATGAGGGACTGGCGAAATGACCGGAAGCTGAGGACAGAACTACCGTTGCGAGGGCTGGCCGGTCACCCGGCCCGAAAGCCCGCGCCTCTGGCGGAGGACGCGGGCCGATCGGACGGCCGATCTTCGGCAGGCGATGGAGGGCACCACCTGCCGCACAGATCAACAATTAGCTCTAGCTAATGTTCCGTCAAGTTGGAACTGAATTTACTTTCGTTTGAATGTCGGCCTCCACCGCAAGTGCGCCGCTGGCCCGGGAATGCATGTGTCCGGCGGGCACCTTGGCTGACGTGGATAGGAATTTTTTCTTGACCGGTGAGGGCAGCTATGCTACATTTTTGCCTATGGTGCTGATTTGCGCCAGTGACCCGCCGCGCAGGCGGGTTTTTTGTTGCCCGCCGCACAGCCGTCACCCGCGAGATTTCTACGCCACGCGTGGTTGAGCCGGCCTGGGCTTGACCATTGTGGCGAGTACGATGCCGGCGACGATGAAGGCCGCACCGACCAGATCGTAATCGTGCAAGCCCTCGCCGAGCAGCAGATAGGCGAGCATGGCCACGAACACCGTCTGCAGGTAGAGCAGCATGCTCGCCCGGCTCGCGCCCAGCGTTTGCACGCTTTTGTTGTAGAGATAGTACATCAAGGCGCCGCCGGGACCTGCCAGATAGGCGAGTGCGAGAAGGCTGTCGACGTCCATGGCGGAGCGTTCGTCGTTGAACAATTCCCACACATGGAAAGGCAAGGCGACCAGCGCACCGGCGCCGAGCAGCAGCACGACCATCGGCAGGAGTTCGATGCCGAATTTGGCACGGCGCAAAAGCACGGTGTAGAGGCCCCAGCAGAACGCGCTGCCGACGATCCACAGCTCGCCGGCGTTGAGCTTGAGTTGCAGCAGCGCCGTCAGGTTGCCATGGGCAACGATGAAGATCATCCCGGCAAGCGCAACCAGGGCGCCAAGCGACTTCCACAGGCCGAGCGGCTCGCCAAGCACAAAACGGGCGAGCACCATCGTCATGACCGGCGACAGCGCCATGATGATGCCGGCCGTGGTGGCGTCGGTGTCGTTGAGGCCGTGGTAGATCATACCTTGGCACAGCGTGAGGCCGATCGCCCCCACGGCGACGACCTCCACGGCGCGCGTTCGCAAAAGCCCGATCATCGCGTCGTGATGACGGTGCACGATCGGCAGCAGGATGGCGCAGGCCAGCGTCAGCCGCCAGAAGCAGAGGCCCCAGGGCGGCATTTCAGGCGCCACCCATTTGGCCGCGATATAGACACCAGCCGAAAGCAGCCAGCACAGCACGGCGGCCGGATAGCCGGTCAGGGAGACCACGGGTTGCGCGGCTTGATGCGCTATCGGCATTGCCTGCATGTCATGCCTCCCCCTTCGACGACCTCGGCCGGACGGGGCAACATAGCCTGTGTCGCTGGGTCGTGCATCCGTTTTGAAAGGCTGAGAAGGAAGCCACGCTCGGCCGTCCTATCTCTTCGACGGAGCGAGGAAGGGTAACGTCCATGGGATTACCAACCTATTGCAGCGTCGTCGTTTCCTTCACCCACTCGACACGGCTATGACGGAACCAGAAGTGAACACCGCAATCCTTTTTCCTCCAGACGGAGGGGTGCAGCGTCGCTGTGCCGTCTTCATGCCGCGTCACTTTCCAGCAGGGTCGCTCGTCGGGCAGCAGATTCATGTGAAGGATGTGGTCGTGACAGCGAGGGCAGAGCATTGCGGCTTGTTCTTCGAAGCCGTCTTCTTCGACAACGTAGAGGGTCTTCTTACGCAATTTTCCAGGGAGTGCGATCCGCACGACGATCGTCTTGTATGGTCGATCGAACCAGCGCCCCGGGAGCGAAAGCAGCCACGCCAGAAACTGAATCAGCCAGGTCATGTAGTCCGCTTTCCGAGCTCTGGTATGCCCAGAAGCGGGCGGACATCGCCGTGGCCCACTTTCGAGGACAGGATAGAGCATATTCCTACTTCGGGCTCGGTGATCAGTTCCATGCTGGCGAGGCTGAACGTAACGCTTGCATACTCCCGATTGACCAGCTCGCGGAACGGGTGAAGCCGGGCGAGGAATTCATCAACGGCAAGTGCCGCGGCCAGCATGTTTACGCTGATCACGGCGGGTCGGCGATTTGCGACACCTCTGATATAGCCGTCTTCGACCTGCAATAGATGCGCCTCGGGATCTGTGCGGCGTAGTCCCGCGGCCGACACGTCATCCATCGAGAACAGATCGCGGCTCATCAGCGACGAGCGGCCTGGCTGTAGGTAGTGGATCGTCCCGCACACTTCCCGAATCTGTCCGCGATTATACCCATCACGTACGGCGTCGAGCCTTATTCCGATGTCGAAGTAGGGGATGAGATACTGGGTTGCGATACAGTTCAGCAGGTAGCGTCCATCAACCGTGTCCATGCAACCGAAGAGCACATCGCATTGTCCAAGCGCACGGACGACGTCCGGGTCCCACAGATTTTGGGCCAGCCGAATGACTTTGGTGCCAACACCGGTTCGGTCGATGGCGTCGCCGATCACGTCGACTTTCTTCCGGCCCAGCCGGGCATCTTCCATTGTGGAGTTGATGATCCGATTGACGTTGCGATCTTCGATCGCATCATCATCGACGATGACAAGTTCGCCGACCCCAAGACGCATCAGCTGCTCGATCACAGGACTGCCCGTTCCCGAGCAGCCGATAACGCCGATGGAAAGCTTGCCAAGGCGTTCGATCGTGCCTTCGTCAAACGCTTGCGCATGCGAGGCGGCGAAACTCGGAACCTCGACGTTGCCGCTGTTCGGATACCAGAAGAGGAGGTCATCGCCCGCCACGCTGATGCAGCTCAAGGAACGCATGACGCCGTAGTCGAGCAGCACGCGGCCGAACATTTCACCAGAAGGCAACATGACCGCGCTGCCGTGCGGGATATTCGCCTCAACCCAGCCGCGGATCATCGGTAGAAGCCGGTGATCGCCGTCATCGTCGATGTCCGAGAATTCAGGATATCCGCCCGGATGGCTGTGCACCTTGATGATAGAAAGCCCCTTCTCGGTGGCTCTCTCCAGGATCGGCGCGATGTAATCGGGACTCCAAACCACGCGAATTGGCGAACGCTCAAGGCACTGATCGTATGGAACCTCATGAATTTCGCGTACCGTCAGCCGGTGCACGCGGTCACCGTTGCGGCGGCCACAAAGAAGAATAGCGACGGCTTCGCAGCCGTCGCCGGGGAAGAGGAAGCTCTTCAGATGAGCGTGCTGATCGCCCGATAGGGCGAGGCTCATTTTGCCGGGCATTTTTCGAACTCTCGCTCAAGCCATTCTTCCACGAGGAAGATATGCGTGCCCAAATTGTCGAAGCCGGGTTTCCACGGGTTCGCTCCCGTGCGGTGCCGCGACCAGCGCTGAAACGTCTTTCCGTCCAGGGCCTGCCGTGCTTCCGTGCGCCCGATCGGTTGCCCGTCGATGCGCTGGAGTCCGGGATAGAAGTAAACCATATCGAGCTGGGCATGCGGATAGCCGGATTCGATCCGGATCGCCGCTATGACCTTGTCATGGTCGTAGCCCTTGGGCACGGGAAAGTCGTGGATAAGCACCCATGGCGATCCGTCGATGATGGTCTCCCACGGACGCTCATACTGCTGGAGGAACGCCTCGTCCTCCTCCTCGAGTTCAAAGTTGCGGCGCAGGGACATCTTGTCAGCCCTCCGTCTGGTCGCGTGGCAAGGCC
>NZ_RZPH01000464.1:0-4505 GCF_004022825.1 Mesorhizobium sp. M7A.F.Ca.CA.004.04.2.1 | reverse complement strand
CCGCTATGTCGAATTGCCAGCCTTCGGCGCCGGCATGCGCGGTCGCCGCCTCATTGCCGTTGATGGTTTCCTGCTTGACGCTGCTGTCGACGAGACCAGCCACCCAGCCGCTGCGGATATAGTCCGTCAGCGCCCGGTTCTTGTCGATAGAGACGCCATCGAAACGGATCGCTATGTCGCCGGGGCCGGTGGCCGTCACCGCTGCCGCCGAATTGTCGATGATGAAGCCGTCCGGCACCGTGAACGACACGCCAAGGCCCGGGTGCAGGAAGGTTTCGCCGCGCACATAGCCTTCCTCAGGCGTGTCGCCATAGAGCAGGCCGTCTATGCCGGCGAGGAAGGAATCGCGGTCGCGCGTGCCGACGCCCGGCGCGCCGAACTGGCGAGCATGGCGCTGCGCCAGATCGATGCGCTGCGGCGTGTTGGGGTGCGTGGCCAGGAAGTCCAGGCTGGCGTCGGTGGCGCCGCTGATCGAGCGGAAATCGGTATAGGCCGACATCGATTGAAGGAAGCGGCCTGCGGCGAAAGGATCGTAGCCGGCCTCGCCGATCGACTTGATGCCGATGGCGTCGGCTTCCAGCTCCTGGTTGCGCGAAAATTGCGCCAGCCTCAGCTTGCCGCGGATCAACGCCGCCTTGGCGGTCGGGCTGTCGCCGAGCACATCGGAAACCACCTTGGTCGCCAGGCCTTCCTCTGCCTCGAGCTGTTGGCGCTGCAGGCCGTGATTGGCAGTGACGTGGCCCATCTCATGCGCGATGACAGCGGCAAGCTCGGCCGAATCATTGGCCAGCGCCAGGAGGCCGCGGGTGATGTAGAGATAACCGCCCGGCAGCGCGAATGCGTTGACGTTGGGCGAATTTAGAATGGTGATGCGATAGGTCTGTGTCGGGTTGGCGGACACCACCGTCAAACTACCGACCACCTTGGCGACCATTCGCTCGAGCTTGGGGTCGGAATATTCACCGCCGTAAGTCGCCAGGATGCGCGGGTGCTGCGCCTTGGCCAATTCGGCGAGCTTGTTGTTGGCGCCGACATTGTCCACTGTGATCGGCTTGTCGGAAGGCTGGAAGCCGGATTCCTGAACTTCCGGCGGCGTGAACATCTGGCAGCTTGCCAACGCCACGGCAAAACCGGCCAGCGCGAGAAAACGCGCCAGCGGTTTCATTCCCAATGTGTTAGCGCCGATCGCCAGAACGGCTTCCTTTCGGGTCCCGGCGCATGACCACGAAAATCGGGGGCGATCTTCGGAACGTGTCATGCGCTATCTCAAACTGCTGCTGCATCCGTTGCCCGTCCCTTAGGGCGGGCGGCGGATACTGCAGGCAAATCACGGCCTGTGCCGGACCGGTAGGGCGACCTAGCCACACTCCCCCGGTCATGGCAAGCAAACGCCACATCGCCTGGAGCCGGTTTGACCGTAAATTATGTCCGCTTCCGGGCAACATCGCGTGATGTGGAATATCCAGCACCCGCGCCGATATAGCGCCGGAACGCCTCCGGACCAGCCCCGGTAAAGAAATCATCAGCCTTGCCGGTTGCGGCCACCAACCCATTGTCGACAAACACCATGTGCTCGCCGATGCGGCGTGCATCCTCGGGCTGGTGGGTGACAAATAGCACCGTCATGGCGCGTTCGGCATGAACGGCAGCAACCAGATTCAGCATCTCGTCGCGCAAAGCGGGTCCGAGCGAAGCGAATGGCTCGTCGAGCAGCAACACCGGTCGGTCGCGCACCAGCACGCGGGCCAGTGCGACGCGCTGGCGTTCGCCCCCGGAGAGCTCGCGCGGCAGGCGTTTCTCCTTGCCCGCGAGACCGGTGCGCGCAAGCGCCTCGGCGACCGCGGCGCGGTCCGCCTCGGTCAGTCCCAGGGAGGGCGAGCGACCGAGCCCGACATTCTGCTCGACGGAAAGATGCGCGAAGAGATTGTTCTCCTGGAACACCATCGACACCGGCCGCGCCGAGGCCGGCTCGGCGCTGACATCGGCCCCGCCGATCAGCACGCGGCCCGACTGTGGGGTCTCGAAGCCGGCGACCAGATTGAGCAGCGTCGACTTGCCCGAACCGCTCGGACCCATGATGGCGGTGATCTTCGCCGTGGCGAACTCGACGTCGAAGACAAGTGGCACCTCACCATAACTGAACGACACCTTGTCCAGCCGCACCGGCGCGCCCTTCTCGAGCCTGCTGGCCGCCCTCTCACGCATCGCGGACCTTCTCCCTTCCCAGCCAGTGCGCCGCCACGATCAACGCGAGACAGACGAGGCCGAGCAGCAGTGCCAGGCCGGCGGCATCCTCGGTGCGGTAGCTGCCCATCCGTGCCAGAAGAAGGTAGGGCAATGTCTGCACGGAATCACTGCCGAACAGGGCAATGACACCGAGATCGCCCAGCGACAGCGCCATGGCGAAAGCGAAGGCCGTGGCGAGCGGGCGCCGCAGCGACGGCCAGTCGACCAGCATCAGCCGGTTCCAGCCCGCAATGCCGAGCTGTGCGCAGAGCCGTTCGTGACGCTCGCTCGCCGCATCATAGGCGGGACGCACGGCGCGCAGGGCGAATGGCATCGCCATCACCGCGTTGACGGTGACGACCATGACCGGGGCGATGGCAAAGACATCGCCGGCATGGCGCAGCAACAGGAACCAGCCGGCGCCGACGACGATCGGCGGCACGACAAGGACAAAGCCGGCGCCTGTATCGGCAGCGTGTTCGAGCAGTGTCTTTGCGCCGGCACGGCGGTTCAGCGCCAGTGCCCGCCGCGCCATGGTCAGCGCCAGCGACAGCATCACCGAGAGCAGTGCCGACAGGAAGGCCAGCACCACGCTGGTCAGCGTTGCCTGCCGGACAGTGGCCTCACCGGCCAACCGGCCGAGATCCGCACCCAACCCGGCCATCACGGTTGCCGCCATCGGCCCAACGACGAACAGCAGCGCCAGGATGATGAGTAGCGCGTTCAACCAGGTCTCGCTCCGATGGACTGAGAGATACCGACGTTGCGCGACCGGCAAATTGGTGTCGCCGACCACATTGGCGCCCAGGCGCGTCAGGGCCAGCACAACGATAAAGGTCAGGGCAATCTGCAACAGCGTCAGTGTAACGGCCCGCGCGGGATCGAAATCAAAGCGCAGCGCCTGGTAGATGCCGACCTCCAGCGTCGTCGCGGCCGGCCCGCCGCCGAGCGTCAGCACGATCGTGAAGGATGTGATGCAGAGCATGAACACAAGCCCGGCGACGCCGGGCAATGCGGCGCGCAGCGTTGGCCATTCGATCAGCCGGAACGCCGGCCGCGCCGCCATGCCGAGTTGGCTCGCCAACCGCCATTGGTCGGCCGGTATGGTCTGCAGCGCCTCGAGGAACAGCCGCGTCGCCAGCGGCAGGTTGAAGAAGACATGGGCGACGAGGATGCCGGACAGGCCATAGATACCCGGCCAGCTTCCGCCGCCGATCAGGGCAAGCACGCCGGCGAAATAGCCGGCACGGCCATAAAGCGCCAGAATGCCGAGCGCTGCGACAATAGCCGGCAGCGCCAACGGCACGGCGAAGATCTGCAGGATGAAGGCGCGGCCGAAGAAACGTGGATGTCGCGACAGAGCCCGCGCCACGAACAGCGCCGGGATGGCCGAAAGCAGCGTCGAGAGCGCCGCTTGCCAGAGCGTGAAGCGAATGACGCGAAGCAGATAGGGATCGAAGGCTGCCCAGGCGCCCGAGAAATCGTGGGCGCCCTCGAAAAGCAGGCCGGCAAACGCGCCGCCGATCAGCAGCGCGATCGCGGCAAGCGCGACAATGCCGGCGCTGACGCGGGGATCGGCTGGATGGCGCGTACGCATCTCGCGCTATCCAACCCTGCGACGGGTATTGATCGAGGGGAATATCTGGCGAAGGCCCAGCCCACCCCCCTCTGTCCTACCGGACATCTCCCCCTCAAGGGGGGAGATTGCGCACTCAGCCGCCTTCGCTATTCTCAAGAGTGGCAGGACTAAGAGAGGCGATAAAGCTGCCGATATCCCCCCCTGAGGGGGAGATGGCCGGCAGGCCAGAGGGGGGCGGCTTGGCGCAAACATGCGACGCGGCTCGCGCCCTACTTGCTCATCACCGCAAGCCATTCATCGACCCAGGCCTTGCGATTGGCAGCGACCTCTTGCGGGCTGAACAGCAAGGTCTTGGTCGGCTTGACCAGTTTATCAAAGGCCGGATTGAGCGGCTTGTCGGTCTTGCCGGCCGGGAACATCCAGTTGGTCTCGGGAATGGCATCCTGGAATTTAGGCCCGGTCATGAAGGCCATAAACTTGGCCGCCAGCGGATTCTTGGCTCCCGTCGTGGTGATACCCGCCACCTCGATCTGCAGATACTCGCCCTCCTCGAAGGAGGCCGCCTGGTAGCGCCCGGTGTTCTCGGCGATCATGTGATAGGCCGGCGACGTCGTGTAGGACAGCACCATCGGCGCCTCGCCCTTGGTGAACAGCCCATAGGCCTCGCTCCAGCCCGGCGTCACGGTCAGCACCTTCGGCT
>NZ_RZPH01000463.1:0-4506 GCF_004022825.1 Mesorhizobium sp. M7A.F.Ca.CA.004.04.2.1 | reverse complement strand
GTGCTCATGACGAACCCTTTCCATGGCAAATATTCATTCGACGCCATGCGGATGCACAACGTTCGTTTGTCCCGATTTTTGATGTGGGAAGTTCGTCAAAGGCGCGCTCGAAAGCGCGGATAACAAAAGTCAGTCAAACAAATATCGACGATTTGCTTATAGGCTTCTTTTGGCGCGCTGTCAAATTTGCATAAAGCCACAGCTGCGGAATTCTCCCAAACCACCTGGCCAAAAACCTTGCATGACGGCAAATCGGACGCCAAACAGCGCGCTTGCGCCAACTTGAGAAAAGTTTTCCGGCATCCAGGAACCATCTGCGCAGACGCGCATTTATTCGGTGTCATCAGCAGTTCATGAGAGCAATCGAATAACAGTTGATGGCAAAGACGCCCCCCGCACGATAAAAGGTGCGAGGGGCGTTTTCGTTTGGATCCTATTCGTCCGGACCGGGTTCCGGCCACGTCTCCCTGGCCGCCTCGGCATACCAGTGGCGCATCGCCGGCGTTGCCAGCACGGCGTCGACATAGGCGCGCGTATCCGGCGCCAGCGTGCCGCCATAGGTGTCGAAACGGGTGACGACAGGCGCATACATGGCATCGGCCGCGGTGAAGTGGCCGAACAGGAACGGGCCGCCCTTGCCGTATTTTTCCCGGCACTGGCGCCACAGCGCCTCGATGCGGGCGCGTTGCGCCTCGCCCTCGGCGTCGAGCGGCTTGTGGGCCTTGGGCCGACGCAAATTCATCGGCCAGCCATAGCGAACCTCGCGAAAGCCGGAATGCATCTCGGTCGCAGCCGAACGCGCCAGCGCACGGGCGTCGATATCGGCCGGCCAGGGCTTTTTTTCGGGAAACAGGTCGGCGAGATATTCAAGGATGGCAAGGGTTTCCCAGACGATCTTGCCACTGTGATTCAGCACCGGCACCTGACCTGTCGGCGACACTTTCGCCAGATTGGCAAAGGTTTCAGGCGTGCGCAGCCGCACGAAACCTTCCTCGAACGGGATCTCCAGATGCCTCATCGCCAGCCATGGCCGCAGCGACCATGAGGAGAAACACTTGTTGCCGATATAGAGCGTAAATTCTGCCATTTTTCTCCCCGCACGCTCGGCCATCCAATATCCATGGTCGACGTGTGTTCACAGCCTAGCCCACCAGCCTTGCCCCAAGGCGGCGGCCGCGCGACCTGATCTGCCGTCCGGGCGACGCCTGGAACCTAACCGACGCCGGCTCGTTAGCTACCCGCAAATGAATTCCCCTGAATTCAAAAATCCCAGGAGATGCGCAAAAATGGTGAACAAGGATCAGGTTGCGGGCGTGGCCAAGCAGGTCAAAGGCTCGGTCAAGGAAGCCGCGGGCAAGGCGACCGGCAACAGGCAGACCCAGGCCGAAGGCACGGGCGACCGGATCGCCGGCAAGGTGCAGAAGGCCTATGGCGACGTCAAGGACAAGGTCAAGAAGGCGCTCTGATCCGACATCGAGAAACGCGCTTTATCGAGGGAAAGGCGGCCGCGAAGGCCGCCTTTTTCATGTGCTCCAGCCCTTGCTGAAAGCATTGGTGAAGGCAACCTCGCCATGATCGCCGGTCGCCTCGCCCAGCACCACGTCCATGCCGTCGCTGGTCACCCTGGCCAGCGCGAAGCCGCCCATATAGGCAGCCTTCGGCTTGAACAGGTCGATCCCGTCCCTGCGATAGATCAGCGGCGTTTCGTGCTGGTGGCCGTGGAAAATGCCGACGACATTGTAGCCCTTCAGCGCCGCCAGCAACGCCTGCCGGTCGGCCTCGCTCCACCAATGCGGCGCACCGGTGCCGTCACCATCGAAGTCGCTCTTGGCGGCATCCCAGCGTTCCACCGAAAAAGTGTCCCAGCCATAATGCTGGAACAGGACGACCGGACGGCCGTCCGCCGCATAGGTCGCCAGGTCCTGCTTCAGCCATGGCAGGCTGCTCTCGGCGCCGTGGCCGGTATCGCCGGCGAAACGATGCGTCTGGATCAGATGCAGGCCGCCCCAGTCCCAGGAGTAGCAGTCGGTGTCGACATCATAGTCGGTGGCCGGCACCGGCGGCTTGAAGAACACGCCGGCGCGATGGTTGACCTCGACATAGTCGCGCAGTTCGCGCCGGTACCAGTCGACATGGTGCGGCGGCCCGTTCTGGTCGAGATCATGGTTGCCGAGCCCGACATAGACCGGCATGTGCACGCGATCCGGGCCGACGCCCTGGATGTAGCGCTGGCTGAACTGGAGCAGTTGGGTGCCCTCGCTCGGCTGCGTGATCTGGCCGCCGCCATCGTCGGTGACGTCGCCGCCGACGACGAGGCCGAGCGGCGTGCCTATCTTGCCGGCGGAACGCAGGCCGGTGGCGACGCCATTGATCTCGGCCGGCCAGTCCTTGTCGCCAAGCGCATTCAGCACCGCCACGTTGCGCAGCAGCGCGGCGTCGGTCTTGCCTTCCTGCAGGCAGTTGGGACTCAAGCCGCTCGCCATCCGGCAGGCATGGACATCGGCGATGAACAGGAAGGTGGCGTCGATCGCCTGGACGCGTTGCCCGGTCTGGCCGAAGGCCGGCCGCGGCAAGGCGCCGGCCGCGGCAAATCCCGCAGCCTGTACCAGGAAGTTGCGTCGGGAAAACGATCCAGTCGAAAGGCGATTCATCATCTGCTGATTCAGCATGGACAGCAGCCGGTCGTCCAGCGCCTCTGCGCCATCATCGACATGACGCCATGGGTCTGGCATGTCTCGCTTGCGCGAGCGGAGGAGGACGAAAATGAAAGCCGCAGCTATCTGCATGATCCTGGCCGCGATGTTGTGCGCGAGCACCGCGCATGCCGCCGGTTGCGTCGATGCCAAGTCCGCCAGGAAGGGTTTCGTTCTGGCGAGACCCGGCATCCAGAGCGAATTTCGGCCCGTGGCCGGCGGGATGATGTCGGTTGCCAACACCTACGAATCGCAATCGCCCCAAACCCAATATCTGTTCGCCGGCCTGATCGAGGTGTTTCGCGACAGCGACACCGGCCGGCAGGCGATGATCCCGTTTTCCGATCTGCGAAAGCTGTTCCCGCTGAAGGCGGGGGCAAAGGCCACGATAGAGTTCGTCGAGTTGTCGCCGAACAAGCCGCCGAAGGGCACAAAGACGCTGAGCCTTGTCGTCAAGGGCAAGGAGACATTCCGTCTGGGCGACTGCAAATACAATGTCCTGGCGGTCAAGGAGACCTTCAAGAACGGCGACGGCGAGACGCTGGATTCATTCACCGCCCTTTATGCGCCCGATCTGCAAGCCGCGCTCGCGCGGCGCTACGATGAAGGCACCGGTTCGGAATCCGTCAACGGCTACGAGACGATCAAGCCGCTGGCCGAGTAGCTGAACCAGAGCCCGGCGTTCCCCACCTCGCCCGGCATCGGATGAAGAACGCAGCGCCGCAAAGTCAAGAGGTTCTCGGCCGTGGCAGTATCCTGTTGCGTCGCCTGGCTGCCAATCCGCCCTGCGATGGCGACGGCGCGCTGCGCTCCAGCCCCGCCAGGCAATCCCGCAGCACACCGGCATCCTGCGCCGTCTTGGCCATCGACATGGCCCCGGAATAGGCGGCGACCGTCAGCGCGGCGAAGCGTTCGGGGTCCGTGCCCTCGTCCTTGCCCGCCTGCTGGTCGGCACGCAGCTTGTCGGCAATCGCGCGCCGCCACCCGGCAAAGATACCGGCAAGGGCAAGGCGGAAATCGGGATCGGCAAGCGACAGTTCGTGCGCCAGATTGTTGAGCGGGCAGCCGCGCACGAAACCCTGCTGCTCCAGTTCCGCCGCCACGGCCTCGAACACGGCGCGCACGCCCTCGCGCGCCGATGCCGCCGCCAGCACCGGCGCGATCCATGTCTCTTCGACCGCTGCCGCCACACGCTCGTCGATCACAGCCAGCGCCAGCGCCTTCTTGGTCGGGAAGTGGTGATGCAGCGCGCCGCCGCTGACATCAGCCGCCGCCATCAGGTCGCCGATGCTGGAGGCGTGATAGCCGCGCGCCTGGAACGCATCCTCGGCGACATCGAGCACTTTCTTGCGCATGCCTTCAGGGTCGTTGGTGCGTTTTCCCGGGCGCGGTTTTGGCTGGACGGTCATCTCTGCTGACATTGCCGAACTTTAGCATGTTGACAAAACAGGACAACCGGTCTGTTTTACAAAACAGGACGATCACCCTGTTTTGGAGAATGTCGGATGAACCTGCCCCAGAACGTCGCGACGAAACCCTCAGCGCTCGCTTCGCCTGTCGTCGAGCTTCGGCAATACACGCTGAAGCCTGGCCGGCGCGACACGCTCATCGGCATCTTCGACGGCAGGCTGATCGAGGGCCAGGAGGACGCCGGCATGACCATCATCGGCCAGTTCCGGGACCTCGATCGGCCTGACATGTTCGTCTGGATGCGCGGCTTCGACGGCATGGATGCGCGGAAAAATGCTCTCGCCGCTTTTTATGGCGGGGCGGGCTGGGCGGCGCACAGCGAAGCGGGCCACGCAACGATGAG
>NZ_RZPH01000462.1:0-4516 GCF_004022825.1 Mesorhizobium sp. M7A.F.Ca.CA.004.04.2.1 | reverse complement strand
TCGCCACCCAGGCGCGCGAAGTGTTCGACGTTTCGGGCGCCGGCGACACGGTGATCGCGAGCTTCGCGCTGGCGCTGGCCGTGGGCGCCGATACGGTCATGGCCGCTTCGATCGCCAATGCCGCTGGTGGCGTCGTGGTGGGAAAACGCGGCACCGCGCGGCTGACGGTCGAGGAACTCACCGGCGCGCTGTTCCGTTCGCATGGGCCGACGGCCCACAAGGACGCCATCCTCGACGCCACGTCGGCCGCGCGCATGGTGGCGGCGTGGAAGGAAGAGGGCCTGAGCGTCGGCTTCACCAATGGCTGCTTCGACATCCTGCATGCCGGCCATGTCAGCTTGCTGCACGCGGCGCGCAGCCAATGCGACCGGCTGGTGCTCGGCCTCAACAGCGATGCTTCGGTGCGGCGACTGAAGGGCGCCGGGCGCCCGGTCAACGACCAGCACGACCGCGCCTGCGTGCTGGCAGCACTTGCCTCGGTCGATGCGGTCGTGGTTTTCGAGGAAGATACGCCGCTGGCGCTGATCGAAGCGCTGCTGCCCGACATACTGGTCAAGGGGGCCGATTACACGGTCGACACCGTGGTCGGCGCCGATGTGGTGCAGAAGGCCGGCGGACGCGTCGTGCTGGTCGATCTGGTCGCCGGAAAAAGCACCACCAACACCATTGGCAAATTGCGCGCCGGCGGCACCACAAACTGAGGGTTTCATGTCCGAGTTGAACGATTACCTTGTCCGCTCCGTGGCTGCCATATCAGCCATGGTCGAACGGGACCTGACCGGTGAGATGGAGCGGGCAGCGAGCGCCGTGGTGACTGCGCTTTCGTCGGGGAAAGCTTTGCTCATCGCCGGCAATGGCGGCTCGGCCAGCGACGCCATCCACATTGCCGGCGAACTGGTCGGCCGCTTTCTCAAGGAGCGCAAGGCCTACAATGTCATCGCGCTGCCGGCCAATGCAGCGGTGCTGACCGCCTGGGGCAACGACTATGGATTCGACACGGTGTTTTCGCGCCAGGTCGAGGCGCATGGCGCTGCCGGCGGCGTGCTCCTGGCGATCTCGACCAGCGGCAATTCGCCGAGCATCCTTGCCGCCGCCGAACAGGCGCGGAGGATGGATATGACGGTGATCGGCATGACCGGCGACACCGGCGGCAAGCTGAAGCCTCTGTCCGATATCCTGCTCAACGTGCCGTCGACCTCGACGCCGATCATCCAGCAGGGGCATCTGTGCCTTTACCATCATCTGTGCGAGGTGGTCGAAGCGCGCCTCAGCAATGGCTGATCCCACGACCTCTGGCCGCTTTCCGCTGGCGGAGCCGGGCCTATGGGTCGAGCGGGTCGGCTCAAGGGTGTTCGCCGCCGGCTCGCCGGCGCTGTTCCTCGATCGCGACGGCACCGTCAATGTCGATACCGGCTATCCGGATGATCCTGCCGAAATGGTGCTGCGCGCGGACATAGCCGCGGTGATAGCCGCCGCCAACCGGGCTGGCATTCCGGTCATCATCGTCACCAACCAGTCGGGCATCGCGCGTGGCTATTTCGGCTGGGGCGATTTCGCCGCCGTCAATGGCCGCGTGCTCGAGCTGCTGCGCGTCGACAATGCGTTCGTCGATATGGTCGTCGCCTGCGCCTATCACGAAGCTGGCTCCGGTGTGCTTGCGGTTGCCGATCATCCGATGCGCAAGCCCAATCCGGGCATGCTGCTGGAGGCGGCCGGGCGCCTCGGGCTCGATCTGCGGCGTTCGCTGATCGTCGGCGACAAGGAGGCCGACATGGAGGCGGGACAACGCGCCGGCCTCGCGCAGGGCTGGCTGGTAGATGGACAAGCAGCTGTCCGATCGGGCTTCACAATTCGGCCTTGGTGCGAGCGCGCGGATTTCGACGGCCTGCTCGCCGCAATAGCTGCGCTTGGCACCGCCTCGGGCGCGCCGTGACGGCTTACATCCGATCTTTGTCTCGCCAGGCTTCATAAAGCTTGGCCTCTGTCGCGAACGAATACAGCATCACCAGCATCGAATAGACGAACCCGTGCCGGCCGCACAGGAAGTAGCGCTTGGCCAGGTAGAACTTCAGAAAGTTGCCGAGCGGCGACAGCACCAGTCTTATCAGGCCGGGCTTCTTGGCTCGTTCGACAAGCGTGGCAACCTTGAGGCTGGAGTAGGTGTTGGCCCTTGCCAGATCCTCGGCAATAGTCATTTCGCGGCGATGCAGCAGCACGCCATTTTCTATCGTGCCGGTTTCGCCTGGCACCTCGAACGACTCATGGACCCGCAGATTGAGGTCCATCGTGGCCTTGTCGCGGCGGAAAAGACGCAGCAGCCTGTTGTGAAGCACCCAGCGGTGCGCATAGCCATAGCCCTTCAGCTTGTCGCGGCGTCTGATGTACCATCCGTCGAAGGCGTCATTCCCAAGCTGGGTCACATTCGTGATTGACTGCCTGAGCACGTCGTCGATGGCCTCGTCGGCTTCAATCGAAAGGCACCATGGTTGCGTGGCCTGATCGAGCGCGAATTGCCGCTGACGAGGAAAGCCCGGCCAATCGTTGTGAAACAGCCTTATCGGGTAGCCTTTGGCGATGTACCCGTTGACGACGTCCAGAGTGCTGTCCGTCGAGCCCGAATCGACGACGATGATCTCGGCGCAGAAATCGACGCTTTCCAGGCACTCGCCGATCATGTCGGCCTCGTTCATGCAGATGACCAGCGCCGAAACCGGGCTAGAAAATCGAGTCATCGTCCCACCCCACGGCACACTGTTCTCGGAATTGGGCTGCCCTGCGCCCCTGTTTACGCAATCCCGAAAGCGCTATGCGCTTTACCCGGGAAAACCGTTACATACTTTTTCTGGAATTGCTCTAGGAAACCAACAAGACGGCTACGGCAGAAATTCCGGCTTCACAGGAGAGCTATCGAACGCCAAAGCGGCGCTGATATGGCGAGGCCTTCAAGCGACATCGGCGAAAGCTCGTTGCGGTTCAGCCGGCTCAAGGCTGTGCGAACGAGACCAGCCCTTCGTCCTTGACCCGGCGGATGGTGAGCGCTGTGCGCACCGTGTCGACATTCGGGGTCGAGGTCAGTTCCTCGATGACGAAGCTCTGGAAGGCGCCAAGGTCGCTCGCCACGCAATGCAGCAGGAAATCGGATTCGCCCGACACCATCCAGGCGTCGCGTACGATCGGCCAGCCGCGGGTGCGCTCGGCAAAGATGCGCAGTTCGGCATCGGCCTGATGATGCAGGCCGACCAGGCAGAAGGCAACGACATCGAGGCCGAGCGCTGGTGCATTGAGCAAGGCACGGTAGCCACGGATGATGCCGGCTTCCTCCAGGCGCTTGACGCGGCGCAGGCATGGCGGCGCCGAAATGCCGACGCGGTTCGACAGTTCGACATTGGTCATGCGGCCGTCGCCCTGCAATTCGCGCAGGATCTTCCAGTCGATGGCGTCGAGGTCGGCCTTGAGCGGCATGGGGGCTCTCGATCATGAGGGGCAATACGCAAGAATCTTGCGTGATTTTGTAATTAAACGACTTCGCTGTCCATTCCATCCTTCGCCCGGAATATTTCGCGGGATCAGCGGCCGACAGGTGCGACAAAGCTTTCCGGGGACGAACACCAACTTGCCTTGCTGGCGTCGTGGGCAACACTTACATTACGCGCGACAATGATCGAGTTTTCCATGCCGCAATTGCCGGCAGCCCTCCGCAGAGGCTTTAGATGACCACCAAGCACGCGCCCGTTCTCATCATCGGTTCCGGCCCGGCCGGCTATACGGCGGCGGTCTATGCCGCCCGCGCCATGCTGAAGCCGATGCTGGTCGCCGGCCTGCAGCAGGGCGGGCAGTTGATGATCACCACCGATGTCGAGAATTATCCCGGCTTCGCCGACCCGATCCAAGGTCCGTGGCTGATGGAGCAGATGCTGAAACAGGCCGAGCATGTCGGCACCGACATCATCAACGACATCATCACCGAGGTCGACCTCAACGTGCGACCGTTCCGCGCCAAGGGCGATTCCGGCACGACCTATACCGCCGACGCGCTGATCATCGCCACCGGCGCGCAAGCGAAATGGCTGGGCATCCCGACCGAGCAGGACTTCATGGGTTTTGGAGTCTCGGCCTGCGCCACCTGCGACGGTTTCTTCTACAGGGGCAAGGATGTCGCGGTGGTCGGTGGCGGCAATTCCGCGGTGGAAGAGGCGCTCTATCTGTCCAATCTCGCCAGGAGCGTGACGGTCATCCACAGGCGCAGCGATTTTCGCGCTGAACGTATTCTGCGCGAGCGGCTTCTGAAGAAGGACAATGTCCGCGTCATCTGGGACACGATCGTCGATGAGATCACCGGCCGGCCCGGCAAGACGCCGCTGCCGCCCTCGGTCGAGGGGCTGAAGCTAAAGCATGCGGTGACCGGCGAGGTGTCGCACCTCAAGATCGACGGCGTGTTCGTGGCCATCGGCCATGCGCCGGCGGTTGAACTGTTCGCCGGCAAGCTCAAGCAGAAGCCGAACGGCTATCTGTGGAC
>NZ_RZPH01000461.1:0-4539 GCF_004022825.1 Mesorhizobium sp. M7A.F.Ca.CA.004.04.2.1 | reverse complement strand
TTGATAATAATTCGCCCTGCCTTATCCGCCCCCGCCACAGTCGTTATTCGAGCATACCGCAACGGCTGCGCCCACAGCTGCAATGGCGATACCGGCAGCTATCGCCTGATTTTGCTTTCTGATCATGTCGGCGCATTGGACGAGAGTCACGGATCGCCGAACGAGCTCAGCGTAGAGATCGTCCTGAAACTTCGCATCCTTCGTAGAGGATAAGGTTCTACAAAGGGCTGAAGTGCTGACGGCACTCGGGTTCTTGGCTAGTGTCTGTTGCGAGGTCGTGCATGAGGCGGTTGCCAGCGCCAAGGCTACCGCAGCCGAAACTGCGGCTCGTCGACCCATTCTCATTGTAGTCCCCCACACCCCCAAATCGGTCCGCGACCCTCACAGCCGATAATCACTCACTAGCAGAGCGTTTCACACGCCTGCCCGTCGCCATCACGGTCCAGTTTGCCACCCCACGGACAGTTACTGAGATACCATTGAGCCTCGTCGCACGAGCTGATCTGCGAGCATTTCCGCCGCGGCTGGCAGGAATAGCTGCGCGACCTGGCGCCCGACGATGCCTAGGGATTGGCTCACTGCCGGCCTGGCGTTGTCTCCATACCCGGCCCGCCACTCCCACGGCAGTTGGAACTGTCCGACCCACAGGCCGACCTTCGCCGCCTCGGCCTTCGCCTGCTGCGCTGCATAGGCGCCACCGCTGTACTTGGGCCAGTCGAGCGCATAGCCGTTTTCGACCATCCATGCGGCCACACTGGCGCCATCCGCACGCCGGCAGTCGCTCACAAAGCGGTTGTAGCGGTCCCAGGCGATAAAGGTGCATGTGACCGGCCTCGAGGCGGCCAAGAACCCGTCCAGTGCTGCAGCGGCCTTCGCCCCGCACCGGTAGCGAACGCCCTTGGCGTCGTCGCATTGCTGGGCGGACTCGGGGGCGTCGATGCCATTGAAGCGGATGCGTTGCCCATGAATCTCGATCGTATCGCCATCGATGACAGAGGCGACGCCGGCGATCGGCTCCGGGGTACGTCCGATCCAGTTGGAAACGTGAAGGTCAGGGGAACTTTCGCTGTGCTGCACGGCGAACTGCGCGACGAAGGCGGCTGCCGCAGCAACCGTCACGAAGACCAGCCGCTTTGGGATGGCCGCTATTAGGCGGGCACGCCGACGCTGTGCACCTTGCCGTTTGCGCCATTGGTCTGAGCGATTGTCGTATCGGGATTTGTCCATTTACTCGCAGCCTACGCCGTCGTGATCGCCATCCAGCCGGTTGGTGTCAGCACCAGTGATTTTCACAGGACCGGCTACAACCGGATTGTTTCCCTTGCCGCCTGCACAGTCCAAGTCGGCACCACCAGCGGGCGCCACGCGCCGATACGCGTTGAAGGCGGCCACCGCGCGGGCGCCGTCGCCCTCGATGTGGGTGTTGTTGCTGTTTGGATTGAGAGGATCGACGGTCTGCAGAAGCATGTTGGCGTGGTTCGCATCGCCGGCCGCGAGCGTCACCGAGTCATAGTTGTTCAAGTAGTCGGATGTGCAAGCAGAAAAGAGGAGCAAAGCCCCTAAAGACAACACCCTTTGCCAATACATGTGCCCACTCCCCCAGTTTGAAAGAGTTGCACAAGATCCAGCTGCTCGCAACTGCCGGGCGAAATGGCCTGATCAGCTAAGCCATGATTGTCGATAAGATGGCAGGGCGTGCTGATCTGCGCGGCTAGAAATCGAGTAGTAGCCGAATGTAGCCGTATTCGATTGGCCAAGCCCCGGTGACTGCAGAAATCAAACCATAATTTGCCGCGACTAGGATTGCGGCGATGACGTAGTCGCTCCAATTGAATTCCGTGATGAGCCTCCATAGCAGTTTTGATCTTGACGATCTCGGTCCGGACGGTCTCATAGGCTCGCTCTTTGCGGGTGCGCACTGAACATCGATTTCCAATTTCAGGCCTACCAGGACGAGAGTCTTTGCAAGGGAGCCCGCTTTGTTCGGTGTGCGGTCTTAGGCTGGGGCGATGTCAACGCACATACTCTTTAAATCGCCCATTCAGCCAGATCGAAGCCGCTGGGGCAATCCAAAATTCAGGGCTTAATGGAGTTCCCCGCTCTCTACGCGGCGTTTCGAAAGCACGATAAGCGGTCGCTCGATCAAGCGATAGCTCACTGCGCTGACGACGGCCGTCAGGAAAAGCAACGCAAAAAGATAGACAACGCTCGCCAGGGGGCTACGCGACCAGAACGAGCTCAATACGCCTATCAGGCCCAGGTGCCAGAGATACGTGCTGTAGCTAGCGTTTCCGGCAGCCAGCGCCAGTGATGGCGTCCTCAGCTTGCCATCGCGCTCCAGCATCATCGCCGCGCAAAGTAACAACGCGGCAGGCGGACCGAAGCCGTACCAGCGGAACGCATTGATCTCCATGGTGGGGTATAACCAAATAGAGGCATAGAGAAACCAGCCCACGGCGCCCAAGAGCAGCAAGCTCGCCGGCAAGCGGATCCCTGATTGGCATACCGCCGCGACAGCGATCCCCATCACAAATTCCAACATGATCGGGCTTGTCATCGTTTCGGCTGTCGGCCAAACCTGCGATACCAGCAGAAGAAAGACAGCCAGAGCGGCAAAACCCAGCTTGCGGTTTCGAAATATCATCACGATGACAGCAACCAGCACATAGAACCTGATCTCGAATACAAGCGTCCAGCCGACTGGCTGGGGCAAAGGGAAATCGATGAGGAAGAGCTGGCGCGTCCAGGCCCACACGTCAGGTGGCGGCGTGCCCCTCCCGGTCCAGAGCGTGAGAATCATGGACAGCCAGAACAAAGGAAGTATGCGCAGTACGCGCCGGAGCGTGAAACGACCAGCGTCCGCTATCCGTCCGGCATCCTGTCTTCGCTGCGTGATCAAATACATTATCGCCCCACTTATGGCGAAAAAGATATCGACACCAAAATGGCATATGACGTCAGTGTATGGGCGAAGGGGCATGAGGGTATTCTGGCCGGACAGTGCGTTTGCCTCTATGACTGCGTGCCCGAGGACGACCATCCAAGCGGCGATCGCCCGTAAACCCTGGATGGATCGATACGATCTTTTCGGAACGATCATTATGCCTCCGGGACCAAGCCGTCCTGCAACTGTCGAAGCTAAACAGCGGCTTGGCCATTGGTAGGCTCTCGGCCTAGCGGCGCGCATTCAACCGGCCCTGGCGGCCCAGGGGCCGAGTCCCCGCTAGTTGTACCCGAGCAGATGGCGAAGCCCAACTATCGGCAAATAAACGGTCCAAATCATGCCGATGGCTGCGGCAACGCCAAGGCCGATTGCGGGAGCCCAAGCCTTCCAGAGCATCTGGAGCCGCGCCGCTATTTCAGTCAAACTGTCTTCCATGGACGAATTCTCCCCAAGTTGATTCGAGAGGCGAAAATATCAATGAACGCCAAGACTGCCGCGCTTGCAATCGCCGCAAGTGTTTGCATCGCTGGTTTCGCTTATTCGAGCGGTCATAAGGCCGGTCGTGTTTCTCAACTGAAAGACACCGTGACATCCTACAACCGCCGCATGGGGATTAATGACAACGCCAACAGCCTCGGCCGCGTCGATCTCTGCCTGGAGCTTGGTGGCCTACTTGATGAATGCGAGCGCTTAGACCGCTGATCTCCTCAACCGGCTGATTTTCAGCCCTCCCACCTTCATTGCCAAACTCAATGACTGCCCATCACGGCAGAAAGGTACTAGCCATGGACCGCAACTTTGCGCGGGCGCTTGCGCTCGTTCTGAAATCTGAAGGCCTCTGGTCAGACAATCCGGCTGACCCCGGCGGCGCCACCATGAAAGGCGTCACGCTCGCCAACTTCCGCCGCTATGTGAAAGCCGATGCTACCAAGGCCGATCTGCGCAAGATCACTGATGCCCAAGTATCGACAGTATACCGGCGGTTCTACTGGGATGCGACGGCTGGTGCCCAGCTTCCCGGCGGTGTCGACTACGCCGTCTTTGATTTTGCCGTCAACTCTGGGCCGGCTCGGGCTGCCAGTACCTTCAGGCGGTTGTGGGCGTCAGGCAGGACGGTCGCATCGGTCCAGCTACAATTGCTGCTGTAAAGGCCAAGCCGGCCGGCGTTGTTATCGACGCACTGTGCGACAAGCGCCTAGGCTTCCTGAAGCGTCTCCCGACATGGAAAACTTTCGGCCGTGGCTGGTCCGACCGCGTCAAGTCGGTGCGCGCCGAAGCGCTGAAGCTGTCAGCTTTGCCCGACACACCGCCCCCAGTGACTGTCGAGGTGAAGGTGCCGGTCGACAAACCTGTTGTTCCTGAAAAGGTCGAACAGAAAGTCATGGAGAAATCTGGGTTCCTTTCCTGGCTGACCGGCCTCTTCGGCTCCGGCGCCATCGGTCTCGGCTGGCTCGCCGGAATGGACTGGCAGGCGGTTCTCGCGGGCGGCGTTGTCCTGCTGGTGTTCCTGCTGGTCCTGCTCCTGCTTCGCTCCCAGATCGTCTCTGCGGTGCGTCAGATCAAAGCGGAGGTGGGCGGCTGATTGGGTCCATCAT
>NZ_RZPH01000460.1:0-4540 GCF_004022825.1 Mesorhizobium sp. M7A.F.Ca.CA.004.04.2.1 | reverse complement strand
CGGTAATACTGGTCGTCCTGGCCGATCCGCTTCTTCAATCCGACCTTGAAGGCGTCCTTCTCCAGGAACAGCAGGTCGAGCGGCAAGCCGACGGACAGGTTCGACTTCAACGTCGAATCGAACGACACCAAAAGCAGCTTCACCGTCTCGGCGAGGCTCATCGTCTTTTCGTAGGCGCGGATGATGATCGGCTTGCCGTATTTGGTCTCGCCGATCTGGAAAAACGGCGTGTCATCGGTCGATTCGATGAAATTGCCTTCGGGATAGATCATGAACAGGCGCGGCTCGCTGCCCTTGATCTGACCGCCGAGGATGAAGGACGCATTGAAATAGGAATCCGCCTTCTCGCCAGCGGATGACGAATTGGCGATGACCTCCTTGACCGTGTCGCCAACAATGCGGACCGTTTGGTACATCGACGGCGTTTCGAGCAGCGTGGAATGTCTTTCGGAGATCGCCTTGGTGCGC
Organism: Mesorhizobium sp. M7A.F.Ca.CA.004.04.2.1; assembly: GCF_004022825.1. Lineage (NCBI taxonomy): Bacteria > Pseudomonadati > Pseudomonadota > Alphaproteobacteria > Hyphomicrobiales > Phyllobacteriaceae > Mesorhizobium > Mesorhizobium sp. M7A.F.Ca.CA.004.04.2.1. Next base: position 4,072 of record NZ_RZPH01000460.1, on the reverse strand, counting down.
TCGTCGAGCAGGCTGACCACGGCCTGCGTCGTCGCCAGATTGCCCGCCGACATCAAAACGATGACGCGCTCGCCCGGCTCTTCCCAGACATGCATCTTGCGAAAGGTGGAGATGGAATCCATGCCTGCATTGGTACGCGTGTCCGACATGAACACGAGCCCGCGATCGATCTTCAGGCCAACGCAATAGGTCATGGAATCTCTTCTAGAGCAATTCCAGGAAAAGTGTGAAGCGGTTTTCCGTCCGGAATTGCGTTAAAACAAGGGGATAGAGCGGTTCGGCGTTTCCTTGAAACGATGAATCGCTCGGCAGCAATCTTGCGAGGATTACTGCTCCACCGTGACGGTGACCGCAAGCTGTTCTTCCGCCTGTCCCAGCCGAATTCCCGACACCGGCGTGGCGTCGCGGTAATCGCGGCCCGTTGCCACCTTTACATAACGCTCGTCGGGTGAAATGCCATTGGCGGCATCGAAGGCAACCCAGCCGAGACCCGAAACATGCGCCTCGGCCCAGGCATGGCTGGCCGCCTGCTCGACCGTGGCTTCCAGCATCAGATAGCCGCTGACATAGCGGGCCGGAAAGCCCATGGCACGCGCCGCGGCGGCAAAGATATGGGTATGATCCTGGCAGACCCCGGTTTTCAGCGCCAAGGCTTCCTCCGCCGGCGTCGTCGCACTGGTGGTGCCGGGCGTGTAGACAACGCGCTCGCCGATGACAGCCATCAGCCGGTGCAGCCTTTCGATGTCGCTGCCCTTGCCGACCGATGCGGCGAGTTCGCGGATACCGCTGCCGATCACCGTCAATGGCGTCTCATGGCTGTACAGCCAGAGCGGCGTAAAGCCCTGGTGCGGCCCCGAGACACCCGCGGTGTCGCGTGTCACCACTTCGCCTGATGCTTCCACCGTGATGAAGTCGCGCTCGCCCTCGACGCTTAGCAGCCTTGTGTCATTGCCGAAATGGTCGACAAAGCGAACTTCTTCGCGCGCGCCTTCGATGGTCAAGGCCCAGGACAGAACGGTCTGCGTCGACCCGCTGACCGGAAGCAGCCGCAGCCGCTGCAACAGATAGTGCACCGGCGCGTCGTAGCGGTATTCGGTCCGATGGGTGATCTTCAGCCGCATGCTTCTATTCCGTTTGTGAGCACGATCTCCGGACAAACGGTTTCATTTGTCTGAGAAAACCGGCTCCCACCTTTCGGGACCATGCTCAATTGAACCGATAATCTTGTGCGATCTCTTCGCCCAGTTTGGTGTTGTCGCGAATGAAATTGGCAAGGAATTCATGCAGGCCGGCGTCGAATATGCCCTTGATCGACCCGGCTCTCAGCATTGTCTGCGTCTTCTCGGCCGTTGCGTGGCAGGCATGGCGCTCGCCGTAATCGTCGCCGAGGAATTTCAGATGCTCCGACAGGAAGCGATAGCAGAACATCAGCGAGCGCGGCATGCGGACATTGAGGATCAGATAATCGGCAATGTTGGTCGGCTTGTAATCGGCGTCGTAGACCCAGCGATAGGAGCGATGCGCCGAGACCGAACGCAGGATCGATTCCCACTGATAATTGTCGAGCGTCGAGCCGACCCAGGAGATCGACGGCAGCAGCACATAATATTTCACGTCGAGGATGCGCGCCGTGTTGTCCGCGCGCTCGACATAAGTGCCGAGCTGCGAGAAGTCGAAGATCTCGTTGCGCAGCATGGTGCCGTAGAACGAGCCGCGGATCAGCGCCGTCTCGCGCTTGATGGCGTCGAGTACGCTGGGCAGGTCGCGCTCGTCGATCGGCTTGGCCAGCATCCGCTTCAGCGACATCCAGGCTTCGTTGATGCTTTCCCAGGTTTCGCGCGTCAGCGCGGTACGCACCATGCGGGCATTGTTGCGGGCCGTCTCGATCGACGCCATCGTGCTCGACGGGTTCGACGTGTCGCGCAACAGGAAGTCGGCGACGTTGGCCGCGGTATAGTCAGAATATTTCTGGCTGAAGGTGACGTCGGAACCGGCGCTGAGCAGCACCGAATTCCACTCTTCCGAGGCACTCTGGGTACGAGTCAGCGCCATGCGCAAACCGGCATCGACCAAGCGCGCCATGTTCTCCGCCCGCTCGATATAGCGATTCATCCAGTAAAGCCCGTTGGCGGTGCGGCCGAGAAGCATCATCGTGCCCCGATTTCGAGCGAATAGCGAATAGTGAGTAGCGAATAGGGGAAAATCAGCTTCATGATTTTTGTTGCAAACTCCTGATCATGGAACGTAGCATTTTCCCGATCTCATCGGCCTTGCTAAGCAAACGCACCACCTCTGCTTCAACCATCAACCCTACTTTTTCAGACAAGATCAGGTGTGTTTCCAACTCTTTGAGAGATCCCTGCGCCATGCGCAGAAATTGAATGAATGATCCCGTACTCTCCCGCCCATGCCCTTCGGCGATGTTTGCTGCAATTGATACGGAAGACCGCCGCATCTGAGAGGTCATCCCGTAGATTTCGCTGCTTGGAAAGGCTTTGGTTACCGAATAGCAATCCACCGCCAACTCGACGGCCGCTTTCCAAACAATTAGGTCCCTGTAAGAATTGATCGCCGTCTTGCTGCCCTCCTTCCCCTATTCGCTACTCACTATTCGCTATTCGCTTTAATCATCCAGCACCCAAGTATCTTTCGTCCCGCCGCCTTGCGAGGAATTCACGACCAGCGAGCCTTCCTTCAGCGCGACACGCGTGAGGCCGCCGGGCACGATCTGGATGCGATCGGAGACCAGCACATAAGGCCTGAGATCGACATGGCGCGGCGCCAGCCCCTTTTCCGTCAGGATCGGGCATGTCGACAGCGCCAGCGTCGGCTGGGCGATGTAATTCGAAGGTTTTGCCTGGAGTTTCTTGGCAAAGGTCTCGCATTCCTTCTTGGTCGCAGCCGGCCCGACCAGCATGCCGTAGCCGCCGGAACCATGGACTTCCTTGATCACCAGCTCGTCGATGTGCTCGAGCACGTATTTCAGGCTGTCGGGCTCCGAGCAGCGCCAGGTTGGGATGTTGCCCAGGATCGCCTTGCGGCCGGTGTAGAATTCGATGATCTCGGGCATGTAGGAATAGATCGCCTTGTCGTCGGCGATGCCGGTGCCCGGCGCATTGGCGATGGTGATGTTGCCGGCCCGATAGACATCCATGATGCCGGGTATGCCGAGTGCCGAATCCGGTCGGAAGGTCAGCGGATCGAGGAAGGAATCGTCCACGCGTCGGTAGAGCACATCGATCTGCTTGTAGCCTTCGGTCGTGCGCATCGCGACATGGCCGTCGACGACGCGCAGATCCTGGCCTTCGACCAGCTGCACGCCCATCTGGTCGGCGAGGAAGGCGTGTTCGAAATAGGCGGAGTTGAAGCTGCCGGGCGTCAGCACCGCAATGGTCGGCGCGCCCTTGGTGCTTTGCGGCCGCACCGCCGCCAGCGACTGGCGCAGAAGCTGCGGGTAGTTTTCCACCGGCCGTACCTTGATCTTCTGGAACAGCTCGGGGAACAGCTGCATCATCGTCTCGCGGTTCTCCAGCATGTAGGAGACGCCCGACGGTGTGCGCGCATTATCCTCCAGCACGTAGAATTCGTCCTCCGAGATGCGGACGATGTCGACGCCGATGATGTGGGTGTAGACGCCGGCCGGCGGCCTGACCCCGATCATCTCCGGCAGGAAGGCCTCGTTCCTGGCGATCAATTCCCTGGGGACGCGCCCTGCGCGCAGGATTTCCTGGCGGTGGTAGATGTCGTCGAGGAAGGCGTTTAGCGCCTGCACGCGCTGCTCGATGCCCTGCGTGAGGCGCCGCCATTCATTGCCTGAAATGATGCGTGGAACGATATCGAACGGGATCAGCCGCTCGGAAGCTTCCTGCTCGCCATAGACGGCGAAGGTGATGCCGGTCTTGCGGAAGACGCGTTCGGCGTCCTGCATCTTCTCGGTCAGCCTGGCCGGATCCTGCTCCTTCAGCCAGCGATCATAAGCCGAATACGGTCTTCTCAATCCGGAGATTTCCGGAAGCATTTCATCGAACGCTGCCAATCGCATACTCCCCTGTGACGCCATTTCACTGACGTC
>NZ_RZPH01000045.1:0-13371 GCF_004022825.1 Mesorhizobium sp. M7A.F.Ca.CA.004.04.2.1 | reverse complement strand
GTACGCGCCACTTCGAAGGTTCTGGCGGTGCGCGGCGCATAATCCTCGATCAGGCAGATCTTTGCAGTGGTGCCGCCCATGTCATAGGAGACGACCTTTTCCAGGCCGAATCGCCTGGCGATGTCGGCGGCGAAGATGGCGCCGCCGGCCGGGCCGGACTCAACGAGGCGCACGGGAAATTCCGAGGCCGTCTCTACCGAGATCAGACCGCCCCCCGAATGGATCATGAAGACCGGGCACTCGGCGCCCATCTCCTTCAAGCGAGTCTGGAAACGCGCGAGATAGTCCGCCATCTGCGGCCGCACATAGGCGTTGGCGCAGACCGTGTTGAAGCGTTCGAACTCGCGCATCTGCGGCGAGACTTCGGCGCTGATCGAAATCGGGATGGTAAGCTTGCGGGACAGGATAGCGCGTGCCCGGCGCTCATGATCAGGGTTGGTGTAGGCATGGATGAAGCCGATCGCCACGGAGCCGAAACCGCCGGCCGCGATCCGGTCGGCAATGCCTTCCAGGGCGGCTTCGTCGAGCGGTTGAAGCTCCTGGCCTTCCGCACCGATCCGGCCCTTTACCGTGAAACGGTGCTCGCGCGGGATTAGCGGCGCCGGCAGCTGCAGGTCGAGGTCATACTGCTCGAAACGGTTTTCGGTCCGCATCTCGATGACATCGCGGAACCCTTCGGTGGTGACCAGTGCGGTCTTGGCGCCACGGCGTTCGATGAGCGCATTCGTCGCCAGCGTCGTGCCGTGGATGATGATGCCGATCTCGGCAAGCGCGATACCGGCATCGCGCGTGACGACGGCAATGCCGTCCAGGATCGCCTGCTCGGGCGCCGCGTAATTGGTCAATACCTTGGTGGAGAAGATCGTTCCCCTGAGGTCGAGCGCGACGTCGGTGAACGTGCCGCCGATGTCCGCGCCGAGACGGATGTCGTCTTTGGAGGTCATGCCTTGTCCTTCTGGGAAGCGAGCGCGGCGTCACGCATCTGGGAAAGGGTCTGTCGGGGCGTCAGCGCTTCGGGAGATATGGCGATGTCGAGGACCGCTCCCGTCACGGATCCGAGCGCCCGATCGAACGCCGCCGCGAAATCGCGCGTCGCCTCGACCCGCTCGGCATGGAAGCCATAGGCCTTAGCCAGTGTCACGAAATCAGGGTTTTCGAGCGACGTGCCCGAAACGCGCGCCGGATAGTGGCGCTCCTGATGGGCGCGGATCGTGCCGTAGATGCCGTTGTTGAGGATCAGCACGATCGGCTGCGCGCCAGCCTGCATAGCGGTTCCGAGTTCCTGGCAATTCATCTGGAAGTCGCCGTCGCCGGCAAAGCAGACGACCGTGCGTTCTGGAAACGCAACCTTGGCGGCAATTGCCGCCGGCAGGCCGTAGCCCATGGCGCCAGACTGCGGGGCGAGCAGCCGTGCGTCCGGCCCGAACTTGAAGAACTTGTTCGGCCAGACGGTGAAATTGCCGGCGCCGTTGGTGAGAATGACGTCGGCAGGCAGGTTTGCGCGCAGCCAGGCGCTGACCTCCACCATGTCCACCGGGCCGGGCTGGACGGGCGCGCCGAATGTCCCTTCATAGGCTTTGCGGGCCGCGGCGCGCCAGTCCGCCCAGCCGCCTTTGACGGGCGTCAACGCCCGGGCAAAAGCGTTCGGCCCGGCATGGATACCGATAGCCGGCACATAGGTCTTGCCGATCTCGCGATCGGAGCCATGGACATGGATCAGTTTCTGGCGCGGCACCGGCACGGACAGCAGCGTATAGCCGTCCGTGGTCATCTCGCCAAAACGCACATTGACGGCCAGGATCACGTCGGCGTCGCGGAGCAGGGCTTTGACATGCGCCACCATGCCGACGCCGGCCTCGCCGACAAAGACCGGCGAATGGTTGTCGAACTGGTCCTGATAGCGAAAGGCCGCCACGACAGGGATGTCGGAAACCTCTGCGAAAGCCTGTAGCGCCGCGCGTCCGTCCACGGTCCAGTTGGCGCCGCCCATGAGCAGGACCGGCCTCTCGGCCTTGGCCAGCAGCCTGAAGGCCGAAGCGATCGCTTCCGGCGCCGGCGCCGGCTCGAAAATGGCCGCCGGTGCGCTGAGCGGAGCCGCTTCGGTCATGGTGGTCAGCATGTCCTCGGGCAGCGCGACCACGACGGGACCAGGTCGTCCGGTCAATGCGGTCGTCCATGCCCGCGCCACAATCTCGGGCAGGCGCGCGACATCGTCGATCTCGACCGCCCATTTGGCGACCGTGCCGAACACCGACCGGTAGTCGATTTCCTGAAACGCTTCGCGGCCCTTCATGTCGGTGCCGACCTGGCCGACGAACAGGATCATCGGCGAACTGTCCTGCATGGCCGTGTGAACGCCGATGCTGGCGTTGGTGGCGCCTGGGCCGCGCGTCACGAAACAGATGCCTGGCGAGCCGGTCAACTTGCCGTAGGCCGAGGCCATGAACGCCGCGCCGCCTTCATTGCGGCAAAGCGTGTAGTCCAGCTTTCCCTGCGTGTCGTGCAGCGCGTCCAGGACGGCCAGATAACTTTCTCCGGGCACGCCGAAGCTCCTGGTCGCGCCAAGCCCGATCAGGCACTCGACGAGAAGGCGGCCGCCATTGCGGATCATGCTTCGACATCCTCACTTTGGCGGCAGGTCGATCGAGCCTGCCTTCGGTTCATAGGTGCACGCAGGCGGTTCGGGGCGAAATCAAGAAATGCCGTCTATTCGAAAGTTTTTCTTTGCCGGGCAGCGCGCACCAGCACGCCCGGATTCATCGTGTCCCGTGGATCGAATGCATCCTTGAGCCGCGCCATGAGTTCGCGTTCCAATGGACTGCGGTTTCGGTCGGCCATGGCGACCTTTGCGCGGCCAAGTCCATGCTCGGCCGCGAAACTGCCGCCCATTTGCGTGGCGAGCGACGATAGCGCCTCGGCGAACCGCTCGGCCTTGCCGTCAAAATCGGCGCGGCCTTCCGGCGGCGACAGATTGTAGTGGATGTTGCCGTCGCCGAGATGCCCGAACGGGTTTATCCGCACGCCGGGAAGAATGTCGTCGCAGATCTCTGCGCCGGCCTCGACGAAACGGGCGATAGCGCCCGGAGGCACCGAGATGTCGTGCTTCAGCTGCTCTCCTTCCAGCCTCTGTCCTTCCGGCTGCTCCTCTCGCAGCCGCCAGAATTGTGCGCGATGCGCGCCCGTCGCCGCCAATGCTCCGTCCAGCACCAGGCCTTGCTCCATGCCCCACTCCAGCGCCGAAGCCAGTATCTCGTCGAGCGGAACGCGGGGGGCGCCCGATGCCAGTTCGACCAGCACATAGACCTCGCCGCGTGCCTCCAACTGGTAGGCGAGGTCGGGCAGGTGTTTGAGGGCCAGTCCCAGCCCGATGTCGGAGAAGAACTCGAGCCCGGTCAGGAATTCCCCCACCTCGCCCCGCAGAAAGGTGCCAAACGAAATCGCCGCGGCGAAATCGGACATGACGACAAGCGCGCTCGCCTGCCGCCGCGGCATCGGGTAGAGCCGCAGGATCGCGCGCGTCACGATGCCAAGCGTTCCTTCCGCGCCGCAATAGAGCTTGCGCAACTGGTAGCCGGCATTGTCTTTCTGCACCGCGCGCAGCCCGTTCCATATCGCCCCATCAGGGGTCACGACCTCCAGGCCAAGCACGAGGTCTTGCATCATGCCATACCGGAATGCCTGGCTGCCGCCGGCATTGGTGCCGACCAGGCCGCCGATCCTGGCGCTGCCTTCCGCGCCGAGATGCATCGGAAACATCAGGCCGTGCGGTTCCAGCGCCTCGTGCAGCGCGGCAAGCACGGCTCCCCCCTCGACGAGGATCGAGCCGCTGTCCAAGTCCGGTTTGCCGATCGCCGTCATGCGCGAAAGCGAAACGATCACCGCATCCGGCCGATCGGCGACGGCGCCGCCGCAAAGCCCGGTGTTGCCGCCTTGCGGCACGACCGCCAGACCGGCCGCGTGGCATGTCTTTACGACACTGGCCACTTCGGAGGTGTCCGCAGGCCTGGCCACGCCCAGAGCCGCGACGCCGTAGCGATCGAGCCAATCGCGCTGATAGGGCCTGGCATCGCTGCCCGAAAGCCATCCTTTCGGTCCGAGCATATCGCGCAAGGCGGTGACGGGATCAGTCACGGACATGGCTGCGGCCTGACGCGGGATCGTTGCATCGATCAGTGACCAAGCACCTGCGACAGGAACTGCCGCGTGCGCTCGTTGCGGGAGGAGGTGAAGAATTCATCGGGAGGCGCCTGTTCGACGATCTCGCCTCCATCCATGAAAATTACCCGGTCGGCAACCCGGCGCGCAAAACCCATCTCATGCGTGACGCAGATCATTGTCATGCCTTCGGAGGCGAGCGTGACTATGACGTCGAGCACTTCCGCGATCATTTCCGGGTCGAGCGCAGAGGTCGGCTCATCGAACAGCATGATCTCGGGCTGCATGCAAAGGGCACGCGCTATCGCGACCCGCTGTTGCTGGCCACCGGACAACTGACCGGGATACTTCATCGCCTGTTCGGGAATGCGTACCTTCTCCAGATAGCGCCGGGCGGTCGCCTCGGCATCCGCGCGCGGCACCTTGCGTACGATCATGGGCGCGAGCATGCAGTTCTCCAGCACCGTCATGTGTGGAAACAGGTTGAAGTGCTGGAACACCATGCCGACTTCCCGCCTGATCCCGTCGATGTTGCCGACATCGTCGTTGAGCTCGGTGCCGAGCACGGTGATCCGGCCGCCATTGTGCTGCTCCAGACGGTTGATGCAGCGGATCATGGTGGACTTGCCGGAGCCGGACGGGCCGCAGACGACGATCCTCTCGCCGCGATCCACGGACAAGCTCACCTTTCGCAGCGCCTGGAATGTCCCGTAATATTTGTCGAGATTTTCGATCAGCACCGCGGGGCCGCTGGATCGGGGCGAGTTTCCTGAAATCACGTAAACGCCCCCTATCGTTCGCCGACCGACATACGGCGCTCGAGAAAAGCGCCATAGCGGGACAGGCTGAACACGAAGATGAAGTAGATGAAGGCGATGAAGGCATAGACCTCGACATAGGCGAAGCGCCACTCGCCGGTGCCGTAGGCGGCATTGCCGGAGGCCAGGATCTCGAAGAAGCCGACGATGATCACCAGCGAAGTTTCCTTGAACGAGATCACGAACTGGTTGATCGTCGCCGGCAGCGCATTGCGCATGGCCTGCGGTAGAAGAATGCGGCCGACGCGCTGCCAATAGCGCATGCCAAGCGCCATGGCTGCCTCTTCTTGCCCACTGGGAACGCCCTGCATCCCACCCCTGACGATCTCCGCCTGGTAGGCGGAAAAAAACAGGGCCGAGCCCAGGATCACCCGGTACAGCTTGTCGCCCACCAGCCATTGCGGCAGTGCGAACGGCAGCACGATGGCGAAGGTGAACAGGATCGAGATCAGAGGCAATGAACGCACCCCGTCGATGATGAGGCCAGTGGTGCGGGAAATCCATGGCAGGCCGGAGCGGCGCAGCAGCGCCAGGCAGATCGCCAGCGGGAAGCCGATCAGGCAGGTGGTCACGAAGATGAACAGGGTCAGCGCCAGTCCGCCCCAGGCCTCCTCGCCGACATAGGGCAGACCAAGCACGCCGCCCTTCATCAGCACGTAGAAAAGCGCCGTTCCGGCTCCCCATACGAGTGCGATGCGGCGACCCGTCCAGAAGGCTGGAACGCAACTTAGCACCGTCATGACCACGACGATCAGGCAAGCCAGGGCCGACCGCCACTGCTCGTCATAGGGATAGAGGCCGAACAGGATGATGCGCCATCGCGCGGCAATGACCGACCAGCAGGCTCCCGCCGCCGCTTGGCAGGCTTCGGGTCCGCCGCTCGTCGTGAAGACGGCCGAGAAAACCGCCCAATTCAGGAGCTTCCAGGCCAGGAAGACCATGACCGCCAGGGAAGCCAGCGACAGCAATGCCTGCAGGGGCGTCGCAAAGAAGCGCCGCCTCAGATCCTCGATCTTGCCAATGGCAGGAGGGGCGACAACGACCATTTCCATCCCTCACCCCCTCAACTGGTTGCCCTTGAGGGCGATTGCTTTGTTGATGCGGTTGAAGATGGCGGCGAGGCTGAGGTTGATGACGAGGAAGCCAGCCATCAGGATGCCGATCGCTTCGATTGTCTGGCCGGAATGGTTGATCGTCAGCGCCACGATCATGAAGAAATCGGTGAAGCCCACCGCGATGCCCATTGTGGTCGCCTTCATCAGCCAGACATACTGGTTGGCGAGGATTGGCAGCATGGCGCGTAGTGCCAGCGGCAGCCGCACCAGCATGAAGACCCGCCACGGGCCGAGGCCCAGGGAAAGAGCCGCCTCGACCTGGCCCTTGCCGACAGCCTTGAACCCGCCGCGCACGATCTCGGCGATGTAGGAGCCGCCATAGATGGCGATCGCGATGGCCAGTGTCGCAAACTCCGGCGGAATGCGCAGGCCGCCTCGCAGATTGAGACCTTGCAGCGCCGGAAAATCGAGTAGCGGCGAGTCGGCCAGGCGGCCGGCCACCAGAACGATGGCCGCGCAGGCAAGTGCCGCCGCCGTGCCGGCAAGCTGAATGCCGCCACGCTGGCCGACCGGCAGGCTGAGGCGCGATGTCCTGCCCAGCCAGATCGGCAGCGCGATGGCGGCAATCACAGCCAATGTCGCCGCAGCGAGCGCGGCGCTGCTGATATTGGGGAACGGGATGTAAAGCCCCCGGCTGGTGAGGAGAAAGCCCCATCCCTCATGCGCGGCGCGCGGCGTCGGCAGATGGGTGATGACGGCATACCAGAAAAAAACCTGGAGGATCAGCGGGATGTTTCGGAAGATGTCCACATAGGTGCGGCCGAGCAGCCGGGCCAATTCGTTCGAGGATGTCCGCGCCAGGCCGACGATCGTTCCGACGATCGTCGCCAGCGTCAGGCCGACGGTTCCCAGAAACAGCGTATTGATGATCCCGATGAGGAAGTACCACCAATAAGGGTCGTTGGCCGTGGCGGGCAGCAGCGAGAAGTTCAGGTCCCAGCCCGTCGACTTGAACAGGAAGTCGAATCCGGAGGTGATCCCCTGCGCCGCCAGGTTCTGTCTGGCGATCACAATGCCGGCAAGCACCATCGCGGCGATCGAGCCGACATACAGGATCTGCAACAGTGCGTTGCGGACTTTTTGATTTCTCAGCAGGCTGACCATTCAGAAATCCTTCCCGAATTGCCGCGCGGTCCCGCCCGGCGGGAGCCGGGCGGGACCTGGAGCGGGATGCGTTCAGAACGGATCAATCAACAACCAGCGGGAACAGGACACCGCCATTGTTCCACAAATTGGTCAGTTCGCGATCCATCTTGTAGGGCGAGTCCTTGCCGAGATCGCGATCGAAGATTTCGCCGTAGTTGCCGACGTTCTTGATCACCTTGTAGGCCCAGTCGTCGGAGAGCCCGAGACCCTTGCCCATGCCTGGCGTGACGCCGAGGAATTTGGCGACCTGCGGTGAAGTCGGCTTGGCCTTTATCTCGTCGACGTTCTTCGAGGTGATGCCTTCCTGCTCGGCAAAGATCAGCGTGCTCAGCGTCCAGTTGGCGATGTCGACCCAGTTGTCGTCGCCTTGCCGCATGATCATGACTTCAGGCTCGACGGCGAGCACGTCGGGCAGGATGACATGGTCGTCGACCTTGCTCTTGGCGATGCGCGCAATGGCCAGTGTCGGACCCCACTGCGCATAAAGATCGCAGCGTCCCGAGAAATAGGCCTGCTCGAGCTCCTCGGTCTTCTCGATGAGCACCGGTTCGAGCTTGATGCCGAGCTTGGCAGTATAGGCAGCGACCTGCTGTTCCTGCGAGGTGCCGGCGGGAATGCAGATCGTGCCGCCTGCGGCATCCTTGAGCGACTTGAGGTTCAGCTCCTTGTGCGCCATCACCTTGGTGGTCCCGAGATAGTAGGACATGGAGAACTGCAGCCCAAGTTCGGTGTCGCGGCTGAGCGTGCCGCCCGAGGCCTTGACGATGATGTCGACATCGCCGGACTGCAGGGCCGGCCAGCGCTGGGCCCAGCTGATAGGAACGACTTTCAGCTTCGCAGGGTCGCCGAACACGGCCGCGGCCACCGCCTTGCAGAGGTCGATGTCCATGCCCTTCCAGTTGCCCTTGTCGTCCACCTCGGCGAAGCCGAGATAGGAGCCGTCATGGCCGGTGCAGTTCAGCATGCCGCGTGCCTTGACGGTTTCGAGCGTCTTGCCGCCGGCGGCTTCCGCCGGCGCCGCAAAATGCACGAGGCCAAGGGCCAGGGCCGAAGCCCCCCATTTCATCATTTTCATGTTCCGTCTCCACTGTTTGAGGTTGTTTGGTTTCTTGTTGTTGGAGGCCCGAAAGGCGTCTTTCAGGCCTCGGTCTCGAAGCCGCTTCTAGTCGGAAAGCGGGGCCGGTTTCGGTAACGAGGAAATCGTGAGGTCGCCGCGCCAATCCTGCTGAGCCAGCCATCGGTGAAGTGCCGCGACCGCCTTCACGCGCAGATGTCCGCGTGGGACGACAAGATAGAAGCCCGGGACTTCCTCCGGCTTCATGTCGGCAATGGCGTCGCGGCCGATCGGCGCGACCAGCGTGCCCGCCCGGAAATCTTCCTCGGCATCGATGACGGAAACCAAGCCCACACCTATGCCTTGCAAGGTCGCCCGGCGCATGGTCGCGGCGTCGTCGAAGCTGATGCTGCGGTCGCCATCCGTCAGTTCCACGCCAAGGTGGCGCAATATGTCCGGCCACAGACGCTTCGACTTGACGGTGTCGAGCAACGTGAACTGTGTCAGATCATGCGCCGACTTGATCCTTTCGCCGATCGCCGGCGTGCAGCAGATGATCTTCGGATCCGGCACCAGCAACGTGGTTTCATAGTCGGACCAGTTGCCGTAGCCCCACTGGACCGTCATATCGATATCGTCGCGCCCGAAATCGGGCAGGTCGACCATGGTCGTCAGGCGCAGGTCCGCGCCCGGCAAGATTTCCCGGAACAACGAAAGCCGCGGCAGGAGATAATGCGTGGCGAAGTATGGGCTCGCATTCAGGTTGATGCGGTCCCGATAGTTCGACTTGGTGACGCGGCGAACGCCTTCGGCAAACTCGTTGAAGCCGGCTTTGACATAGTGCGACAGAAGAATGGCCGACTCGGTCAGTTCGATCGACCGGCCCTTACGCTCGAACAGCGTTACCTGGAGCGTATCCTCCAGAAGCTTGATCTGCTGTCCGACGGCCTGCGGCGTGACCAGCAATTCATCCGCCGCCTGCCGAAAGCTCTTGTGCTGCGCGACCGCGTGGAACACGCGCAGAGCATTCAGCGAGGGAAGGCGCAGCTTGCCGGTCATCGAAATTCCGTTCCTTTCCCTGCTTGTGGCCCGGTCGGTCATGCACTGCCTCGGTCATGCACTGCCAGAGTTCAGTCGCCCGCGGCGAAAGAGACTTAGGCGTATATGTAACCACCTGAAACAATTACGTTTTCACCGGTCATGTAAGTGTTCTTGGGGCTGCCCGTCATCAGCACCCATTCGGCAATCTCCTTTGGCTCGGCACCGCGGCCGAGCGGGCTCGCCTTGGCCAGTTCCTCCAGGAAGCCGAGCGCTTTCGCCTTCTCCGTCGCCATGCCGGCCGGCGCCACCGAATTCACCAGAATGCCGTCCTTCGCCACGTGATGGGCAAAGGATCGGGTAAGGCTGACGACGGCGGCCTTGGTCGCCGCATAGTGAGCGTTCTGCGGATGCGCCTTGAAGGCGTCGACCGAGGTCAGGTTCACGATCCGGCCGCGGACGTGGCTCTTCGGCTCCTGCGATTGCATGTGGCGAACCGCCGCCACCATCATGTGGTAGGTGCCCTTGATGTTGATGCCGTTGGAGGCATCCCAGTCGGCGTCGGTGATTTCGAGGAGCGGGCGGCGAGGGTAGATCGCGGCACAATTGATCAGCGTGTCGACGCGCCCGAGTTTCGAAACGATCGCCTCGAATGCGGCGTGGCACTGTGGGCCTACCTGGATGTCGCAAAGGGCGGTCGCGGTAGGCAGTCCGCTGGCCTTCGCGGTCGCCAGCGCGGACTCGGCGGCTTCCTGGTTGATGTCGATGATGCCGATCTTTGCCGCTCCGGCCTCGACAGCCATCTCGGCTAAGAGGGCACCGAGGCCGGCACCACCGCCAACGATCAGAACGGAAAGATCTTTCATCCCAGTTTTCCTTACTTGGTACCGCTTGGCGAGGTTGGCCAAGTCGGCATGATGTCGAAACGGGTAACGTCGGCCCACGCGGGGAGCCCAAGCACAGCGACGACCATCCTGGCCACGTCATCCGGCTGCACCACTTTGCTGGCGTACATGGCTGCGCGCGCGTTGGCGTCGAGGATGTCCTGGTAGAGCTGCGTCTCGACACGGCCGGCAACGATCTCGGTGACGCGTACGCCCGATGGGGAGAGGTCGGCGCGCAGCGCTGCTGCAAAGCCTGATATCGCCGCCTTGGTCGCTGAATAGACGGCAATGTTGGAGTATGCCGCGTGGCCCGCTGTGGAGCCGGTGAACAATACATGCCCGGACTGCCGCTCGCGCATTTGCGGGACGACGAGGCGCGTGAGCAGGATTGCCGCGCTGAGGTTCACCTCGAGCGTGGTGTCGATGTCAGCGATCTCCATATCGGCGAAGTTGCCGAGCGGCGGCATGACCCCGGCATTGTTGATCAGCACGTCGATGGTGAGATCCGCCAGGGCCGCTTCCAGGGCCTCGCGGTCGGTGACGTCGACGGCAATCGGCACGATGCCGGGCCGCTGTGCCTGCAGCTCCTTGAGCGCGGCCTGGCTGCGCCCGACCGCATAGACGTCGTAGCCGGCGTCGCTCAGCGCGATCGCTATGGCCCGCCCTATGCCGCTCGTCGCACCGGTGATGAAGGCTGTCGTCACGTGGGCTTTCCTGATTGTCTGTTTTCAGTTTGCGGCCCGGGCCGATGCCGCGAAACCAAGAAAACCAGCAAAAAGGAAAGATAAACTTTCGAAAATTTCGGATGCCTCCAAAATCCCTTGGGGTGTTCGGATAACCGCAGCAGCCGAAAACCCAGGGAAACGCTGGCAAGCTGGCGCCTTCAGCCCTTGGGAAACCCGCGCAGCCGGTGACGGAACAAAAAACACGGCTTTCGCAACGGATGTCTAATTTTCAGCTCAGGCGCGCCGATGCGATCGAATTCGCGAGGCCTCATCCGCCTGTCGAGGCAGGCCTTTTCATGTCGGTGAAAAGTGAGGCCGCCGCCGCCTTCTGCTCGGCTTCGATTGCCTCCACGCCAGAGGCTCGGGCCAGGGCGCGCACCCGCCCGAGACTGTTGTGCAGGTGCTTGCGCATGGCCTGGCGGGCGGCGCGGCCATCCTGCCTTTCGATGGCGTCGACGATTGTCTTATGTTCGCTGTGTATGCGCGCGTAATAGCTGTCCTTGAGTTCGGGCGTGACCAGATAGCCGAGCTGGAAGCGCGGCACGATCATCGGCCCGAGATAGCTTAGGAAACCGTGGATGAATTCATTTCGTGCCGCCTTGGCGATCGCCAGGTGGAAATCATAGTCGTAGTGGATCTGGACGACGGCGGGATCGGCCTGCTGGGCGTCGACCTGTTCCATCAAGGTGCGGATCGCGCTGGCTTCCGCATCGGTGCGCCGTTCCGCGCACAATCCCGCCGACTCCACCTCGACGCTCAACCTCAGCTCGAGCAGCGCAATGGTTTCCGGCAAGGTCCTGAGCGCTTCGTCCGGTATCGAGAAGTTGCGCGGCGCCGGCGTCTCGCTGACGAACATGCCGCGCCCCTGCTGCGGCACCACCAGGCCTTCGGAACGCAGTCGCGCCACAGCTTCCCGCACCACGGTGCGGCTGACATCGTACTCGGCGCAAAGCTCCGCCTCAGTCGGCAATTGCGCGCCGGGCAGCAGCTGTCCGGAGCGGATCTTCTCGGACAGGCTCTCCGCCACGACGGTGGAAAGCGGCTTGCGCTTCGTCATCAGTCTCCCTCTCGCCAGATTCGGGATGATGCCCGAACCGGCAGGACCATTCAAACCGCCGCGGTGACGATCAGCTCGACCAGCATTCCGGGCTTCGCCATCCGTCCTTCGCCCGATGAGCGCGCCGGTGCGTGCTCCCCGGGCATCCAGGCGTCCCACACCGCATTGACCTCGTCGAAATCCCTGATGTCGTCCAGCCACATCTGCACATGAAGGATGCGGGTCTTGTCCGTGCCCGCCTTGCCAAGCAGCGCATCGATCTTGCCGAGCACCTCGCGCATCTGGTCGGCCGCGGACTGGCCGGGCCTCGCGACCTGGCCGGTGAGGTAGAGCGTGCCGTTATGGATGACGCCATGGTGTATGCGGGTATCGAAGTCGAAGCGCTGGATGTCGCTCACTGGCGAGATATTGATCACTGGATTATCCTTGTCAGATAGCCGGCGTTTGCCGGATGGGATTTCCCTGCAGATATTGTGCGTAAGGCGCCTGAACCAGCCAGCCGGCGTCGACCGGCAAGGTGACGCCGGTAATCGAAGCGGCGCGCTCCGAGCAGAGGAACAATGCCGCCTCGGCGACGTCGCGCGGCTCGACGAAGCGTCGCAGCGCCGTGGTGGCCTGTATGGCTTCGGGGTTGCGTTCACCCCTGGCGATCTTGGTCTTCAGACCATCGGAAAGTGTATAGCCGGGCGCGACCGCATTGACGCGAACGCCATGCGGGCCGAGTTCGGCGGCGAGGATCTGGGTCAGGGCCAGGACCGCATGCTTTCCCGGCGTGTAGGCGGGCAGCGACAGCGGCGCGAAAGAGGCGAGCGAGCCGACATTCAGGATCGCGCCTCGCCGGGCGGCCGACATCAGCCGGCCAAACACCTGGCACCCCAACAGCGTGCCGCGATAATTCACCCGCCACATCTTCTCGTCCTCGTCCAGATCCTGATCAAGGACGTACTTGCCGCTCTGCAAGATGCCGGCGCAGTTGACGACGACGTGAGGCGTGCCGAACCCGTCGCTGACAATCCGTGCCAGAGCCTCGACTGAGCCGCTATCTGCGACATCTGTCTGGACAAACAGCGCACGCGGCGCGCCCGCCGCCTGGCAGGAGCCGGCCGCCTCATTGCCCCTCGTCGCATCCCGGCCGGAGACGACCACATGATAACCGTCTTCTGCGAAGCGCTGCGCGATAGCGCGTCCGATGCCGGAGGTGCCGCCGATGACGACGGCAGTCGGTGTCTCAGCCATGGCCGCGGTCCTTGCCTTCGATGTCGAAGAATTCGGACATCGCCCGGACCTGGAAATCCATCATCGGGCGTCCCGGTTGAACGCGGCAGCCGATCCCCTTGGCCGCCCGCAGCAGAGCGGTTTCCGCAGGCTCCATGATGATG
>NZ_RZPH01000459.1:0-4551 GCF_004022825.1 Mesorhizobium sp. M7A.F.Ca.CA.004.04.2.1 | reverse complement strand
GCAGCGAACTCGGCATAAGCCGGCTGCTGCTTGAGGGCGGCGCCGGCATCAACGGTTCGTTCCTTGCGGCCGGGCTCGTCGATGAACTGAGCCTTCTCGTGGCGCCCGCGATCGATGGACGCGCCGCCAACCAGGCCTTCGTCGAGTTCGGCGAGAGCGGCCTGGCGGGCAAGATGCAGTTGTCCCTGATGAGCTGCGAGGCCTTGGCGCATGGGCTCGTCCATCTGCGCTACGCGGTCAGCCCTGGAGCATGATCCCGAAAAGTCGTCATCCTGGGGCGGAGCAAGGAGCGAAGCGACGCAGCGCAGACCCCGGGATCCATGCCGGGACTCGGAAGCCCCGCAGCGGTGCAGAATTCTGCTCCGCTGCACCCTATGATTAAGGTCGCGGCATGGATCCCAGGGTCTCCGCGACGGAGCTGCGCTCCTGCTTCGCCCAGGGATGACGAAGTTCAGAGACTTCGGCTCACCTCAAACGTTGCTAGGCGCATCAATACCGCATGGCGTCGAGATCGGCGATCAGCGTCGGGCCGGTCGGATGCCAGCCCAATCGTGCCTGTGTCAGCGCGCTGGAGGCCGGCAGATCCATCGGCGCGAACATTGCCATCCAGCCGAAATGCTCCGCCGCTCTTTCCGGCGCGATGGAGACGACCGGCAATTTCAGGCCCCGGCCAAGCGCCTCGGCGATGGCCCGCACCTCGACGCCTTCCTCGCCGACCGCGTGATAGCGTGCTCCCGGTTGCCGCTTTTCCACGGCCAGCCGGTAAAGCCGCGCCGCATCGAGGAGATGGCCCGCGGAGAAGCGGTTGCGGCCTTCGCCGACATAGGCCGAGACGCCCCTTTCACGCGCGATCTCGATGAGCGGCGAGATAAGCCCTTGCTTGACCGGATTGTGGACCTGCGGCAGCCGCACCACCGACAGATTGATGCCGTTTTCCAGAAGCGCATTGCCGGCCAGCTCGGAGGCTATGCGCGGATTGGGGTGGCTGGCATTGAAGACGTCCTCAATCGCCAGTTCGCCATGCCCAGGGCTGCCCATGCCGACGCCGGAGGTGATCACCAGCGGCCGGTCGGAGCCGGCCAGGGCGGCGCCGAGAGCGGCGATGACGCGCTTGTCCTTTTCGCAATTCTCGGCAAACCGCGAGAAATCATGGTCGAACGCCGTATGGATCACAGCCTCCGCCTTCGCCGCGCCGTCGCGCAGCCCCTCGGGATCTTCGAGGGTGCCCCGATGCACCTCGGCGCCGCCGCGACCAGCGCCTCGGCGCCGGCGTCGGAGCGGGTCACGCCGACCACCTGGTGGCCCGCCTTGATGAGTTCGGGAACGATCGCCGAACCGATGAAACCGGTCGCGCCGGTGAGAAAGATACGCATGCAAAATCTCCTGCACAGTTGCCTGCGTAATATTGCTGGTCTATTATTCTATTAAAGTAGTGATCTTATCATGGTATAATGGCTAACAGGATGCCCTCCAATTCCGCCGGCTCGCTGGCAGCGTTCCTCAAAGACCGGCGCACGCGGCTCGATCCGGCTTCCTTCGGCTTTTCGGGCCGCCGACGCACGCCGGGACTGCGCCGGGAAGAGGTCGCCCAACGCGCCAACATCAGCCCGACCTGGTACACATGGCTGGAGCAGGGCCGCGGCGGCGCACCCTCGGCCGATGTCCTCAATCGCATCGCCAAGGGGCTACTGCTGACCGAGGCGGAGCGCGAACATCTTTTCATGCTGGGGCTCGGGCGCCCGCCCGAGGTCCGCTACACCGGTGCCGAGGGTGTCAGCCCACGGCTGCAGCGCCTCATCGACACGCTCGATGCCAGCCCCGCCATAGTCAGGACCGCTACGTGGGACGTCGTTGCCTGGAACCGCGCCGCGCGGGTCGTGCTGACCGACTACAGCGCCCTGCCCGAGGGCGAGCGCAACATCCTGCGCTTCATGTTCCTCAGTCCCCATATCCGCGCCAGGCAGCACGACTGGCAAAACCTGGCCCGTTTCGTGGTCGGCTCGTTTCGTGCCGATGCGGCCCGCGCCGGCGCGGTCTCCGAGGTGCGCGAACTCGTCGACGAGCTTTGCAGCGCCAGCCCCGAGTTTGCCGCCCTGTGGCGGGCAAACGACGTGCTCAGCCACGGCGACGGGACAAAGCGCCTGAAGCACCCGGAACTCGGCGATATCGAACTGGAATATTCGGGCTTCGCGGTCGACGGCCGGCCGGATTTGAGCCTGACCGTCTACAACCCGGTCGACAGCGCCGTCGCCGACCGCATCCGCGCGCTGGCTCTCGCCCGACACCCCAAAGAGTAAGGGCGGGACGACCGTCCGCGGGGAGACGCCCGCCCTCAAACGCGCTCGCAGACCGCCTTCAGGATCTGCAAGGTCGGCCCCCAGTAGAGATTGGCATGCGGACGGATCGCCGGTTCGGCAAAATCGCTGAGCGTCAGCGTCAGCAGCGTTCCCTCATCCGCTGGCGCCAGATCGAAGCTGACCACCGTGTGGTTTTCGGGCACGTCCGCCAGACGCGGGGCCGACAACGTGCTCCAGTAGCTGTAGGCGAAGCTCCTTCCCGGCTCAAAAGCGCGGATGGTGCCATGGTTCTCGAACGGCATTCCGTGCAGCAATCCGCGCATCACGATCGCGCCGCCGGCCTGTCCTTGCAGGCTGACGGTCAACTCCTCGTCGGACATCCATTGCGGGATCATTTCTGGCGTCGTCAGTATCCGCCAGACCTTGGCCGGCTCGGCACCGATGACGACGGTCTTGGTTATCGGCGCGAACGAAGCGGTCACGAGGCCTCGCTTTGGCCTAATGGCTCGGGCGCCAGCACCAGCCGGATCTCCTGCGCCGCCTGCGCGGCATGGTGGCGCACGGTGGCAAGGTCGAGCATGCTGTAGGTGGTCGCCACATAGGGCACGGTCAGCGCGGCGACGGAGTGGCCGAACGGCCCGATGACCGGAAAGGCAAGATCGATGACACCCGGCTGCAGCCCGTCCGCCACCTCTTCATGGCCGGCGGTACGGATGCGGCCAAGCGCACGCTCCACCTCGGCCTTTTCGTCAAGAACACCAGAGACTTGCAGCCATTGGTTGACTCTATCCTGCGGCTGGAACGCCATCAGCGTGCGGCCCGTGGCGGTGGCAAACAGCGGGAACTCGGCGCCGACGCGGACGCGGAAGCCGAAGGCCGCCGGGCTTTCCACTTGCGCCAGGATCAGTACCCTTCCGGCATTGTGGACGCCGAGATTGCAGGACTGCTGGATGGAGTCGGACAGCCGCCGCATCGACGGCAGCGCTGCCTGGACGAGGCCGCGCAGCGGCTCATGCCGGTGCGCCAGCTCGAACATGCGGGTCGACAGGAAATAGAGCCCGGCCGGGCGATCGCGAAAGATATAGCCGCGCCGTTCCAGCGCCTGCAGCACGCGGTAGATCTGGTGGATCGAGCGGCCGACCGCCTCGGCAATCTGGCCCTGGTTCAGCCCGTCCTTCTGCTCAGCCAAGAGCTCGATGACGTCGAACGCCTTTTCCAGGGCCGGTACCGAATAGTCCGGCGCTTCCGCAGTCTTGCCAGCCATGCCCCACAATCCTTCCCGGACCAAGCAATTCCAGGAAAAGTGTGAAACGGTTTCCGGCAGGAATTGCGTCAAAACAGAGAGATAGAATCAGGAGCTACTATAGTTACAAGGCAGCCCCCATCGTAGCCATCATCAGCCTGGCGATGCGTTGGTTGATGTCGTCGGGCACCGGCTGCGCGCCTGGCGCCGGTCTTTCGCCGGTAGCGCCCTTCACCACCCGCTCCAGCGACAGCGCCTGCAGCATGAAGCCGATGTCCATGGATTCGATCGAATTGCCCTTCGGTTCGCTGCCGGCAAGGTTGAACATGCGCCCGTCGGCGACCAGGATGACATGCCGGCCATTGGCAAGGTCGAGACGCTGCAAGGTGCCGTCGAGATCGGTGCTACCGGTCGTCATGGCACGCATGCCCTCGGTGTCGATCTCCCACGGAAAATGCCCTGAGTTGGCAAGCACCGCACCATCTTGCATGGCGGCAATCGCGCTGGCCGGCAGCACGCCGGCGCGTCCCGTGGCGGTGATGAACACCTGCGCCCATGGTGCCAGATCCGCCAGCGGCGCCACCCGGTAGCCGTCGAGGGCGGCTTCCAGCGCCTTGATCTCGTCGACCTCGACGACCGCCACGCGGCCGCCCAGCGCCCGCAGGTACTGCGCGATGCCGCGCCCGCACCAGCCATAGCCGATAACGCAGAAGCGCCGGCCGGGGATCATCAGATTGGTGATGCGCATGAAGCTTTCGACAACCGACTGGCCGACCGCGTGCTTGTTCTCGCCGATCGCCTTCAGTGGGCTGTCGTTGATGACGATCGACGGAAACGGCACCTTGCCGGCCAGTTCGCCGCGCAGCCGGTCGCCGCCGGACGTCGTCTCCTCGGTGCCGCCGAGAATGGAGGCCGCCCAGCCGCGTTCGATGATGCCGGCGGCAAGGTCGGCGCCATTGTCGAGCAGCATGTCGGGCTTGGCATCCAGTACCCGCGCCAGATTGGCGTGAT
>NZ_RZPH01000458.1:0-4551 GCF_004022825.1 Mesorhizobium sp. M7A.F.Ca.CA.004.04.2.1 | reverse complement strand
GTGCAGGACGCCAAGGCCGACCTGCCGCAGGCGGCGGAAGAACCTGTCGTCACCGAAGTCAACATTTCCGAATTTCCCGTGCTCGTCGTCACCCTCTCGGGAAATCTGCCTGAACGCGTGCTGACCGCCGCCGCGCGTGAACTGCGCGACCGCATCGAGGAGGTTCCCGGTGTTCTCGAGGGCTCGCTGCAGGGTGCGCGCGACGATCTCGTCGAGGTCGTCATCGATCCGATGAAGCTGTCTTCCTATGGGCTGCAACTCGATCAACTGATCGGTGCGGTCGGCAACTCCAACAGCCTGGTCGCCGCCGGCAATATCGAAGGCTCGGAGGGCAAATACGCCGTCAAGGTACCGTCGCTGATCGAAACGCCGGAGGATGTCGCCGCACTGCCGGTGGTCGCCGGCCCCAATGCCGTGGTGCAGGCCAAGGACATCGCGACGATCCGTTCGACCTTCAAGGATGCCGAGACGGTGACCCGTCTCAACGGCAAGCCGGCCATCGCCATCGAAGTCAAGAAGCGCATCGGCTCCAACCTGATCGACACCATCGCCAAGGTGCGAACGGTGTCCGACGAGTTTGTCAAGTCGATGCCCGAGGGCATGAACGTCACCTACACGCAGGACAAGTCGGTCTTCGTCAACCAGCTGCTCGGCGACCTGCAGAACCATGTGATGATCGCCGTCATCCTGGTGTTCATCGTCATCCTCTACGCGCTGTCCGGCCGCGCCTCGCTGCTCATCGGGCTTGCGATTCCGTCGTCCTTCCTGATCGGCATCCTGCTGCTGGCGATGATGGGCTACACGATCAACATGATCGTGCTGTTCAGCCTGATCCTGGCCGTCGGCATGCTGGTCGACGATGCGATCATCGTCACCGAGTTCGCCGAACGACGGATGAGCGAAGGCATGCCGAAGGAGGAAGCCTTCGCGCTCGCCGCCAAGCGCATGGCCGGTCCGGTCATCGCCGCGACGATGACGCGCATCGCCGCCTTCTCGCCGCTGCTGTTCTGGCCGGGCATCATCGGCGACTTCATGAAGTACATGCCGATCACGCTGATCGTCACGCTATCGGCCTCGATGCTCTACGCGCTTGTCTTCGCGCCGACGCTGGGTGCGATCTTCGCCAAGGCGCCGCCGCATCATGAGGATGACAATCGCGACGGCTGGTACATGGCGATCGTCAAGCAGGCGGTGCGCTTCCCCATCACCGTGCTGGTGCTGACCGTCGCGCTCTTGTTCGGCGTCGGCTTTGCCTATTCGAAATACGGCGCCGGCGTCGAGTTCTTCCCGAATGTCGAGCCGGATTATGGCCTGCTCTACGTGCATGCGCGCGGCAATCTTTCGCTGGCCGAAATGGATACCGCGACCAAGATCGCGGAAGACAGGCTGCTCGGCTGGCCGGGTGTGAAGTCGGTCTACACCCGCGTCGGCAAGACGCAAGGCGGCGGCCAGGATATTCCCGAAGACGTCGTCGGCGTCATCCAGTACGAATTTATCGACTGGCGCGAGCGCAAGTCGGCGAACCACATCCTGGACGATCTGCGCGGCGTCATGGCCGGCATTCCCGGCGTCGATGTCGAGGTGCGCGTGCCGGAAGCCGGTCCGCCGACCGGCAAGCCGATCCAGATCAGGCTTTCGGCCGTCGACCCCAAGGGGCTCGACGACAAGGCCCGTGAGGTCGCGGCGCGCATCGGCAAGGTGCCCGGCGTCATCGATATTTCCGACGGCCTGCCGCCGCCCGGTGTCGACTGGGCGCTCGAGGTCGATCGTGCCAAGGCGGCGCAGTACGGCATCAGCCCAACCTCGGTCGGGACGGTGGTGCAACTGGTGACCAACGGGCTGAAACTCTCGGAATACCGGCCTGCCGGAGCCGACGACGCGGTCGACATAAGGCTGCGGCTGCCCGAAGACCGGCGCACGCTGTCGACGCTCGACGAACTCAGGGTGCAGACCTCACAAGGCTCGGTGCCGATCTCGAACTTCGTCGTGCGCAAGCCGGAGCCGACGGTCGGCATCCTCAACCGCATCGACGGCGCGCGTACGGTGGTCGTCCAGGCCAACGTCGCCGCCGGCGCTCAGGTCGCGGCTGTGCAGGAGCAGGTCACCAAGGCCGTCTCCGACATGGATCTCGGCAGCGGCATCCGCTGGAAGCTGGCCGGTTCGAACGAGGACAGCGCCGAAGCCAGCGCCTTCCTCAGCAAGGCCTTCGGGGCGGCGATCTTCCTGATCTTCCTGGTGCTTCTGGCGCAGTTCAACAAGTTCACCAGCGTCTGGCTGGTGCTGTCCTGCGTGGTCATGGCGACGATCGGCGTGTTCCTCGGGCTGCTGATAACCGGCGAGACGTTCGGCATCGTCATGTCGGGCATCGGCGTCATCGCTCTGGCCGGCGTGGTGGTGAACAACAACATCGTGCTGATCGACACCTATGACCGGCTGCGTGAAGAAGGCTGGGACAAGGTCGAGGCGGTGCTGCAGACTTGCCGCGAGCGCGCCCGCCCGGTCGTGCTGACGGCTGTGTCGGCCATTCTCGGCGTGCTGCCGATCGCCTTCGGCCTCGGGCTGGAAATCTTCCATCACGAGACGACGATCAACGCGCCGTCGACGCAATGGTGGATTTCGCTGTCCTCGGCGATCGTCTTCGGCCTGTCCTTCGCCACGGTGCTGACGCTGGTGGTGACGCCGTCGATGCTGATGGTGTTCACCCGCGCCAAGGTCAAGCCGGGCGCACGGCGCGGCTTGATCAGCCGTCTGTTCCGGCGCGGCAAGGTCGAGATTTCATCGACCGATGCGCCAGGGCGGGATGCCGGAGCCGGGCCGGATATCGCCTTTCCGAAAGCCGCCGAATAGATCATTGCCGATTTGACCGGCAAAGGCCGCCCGGAACAACCGGGCGGCCTTTTGCATTGTTCTTAGGCGAAAAGTCGAATTGCGGGGTTCTCATGCCGATCACCACCATAGTCATCATCGTCCTGGTCCTTATCCTCATCGGCGCGGTGCCGGCCTGGCCGCATTCGCGCTCCTGGGGCTATGGGCCCTCGGGTATTGTCGGCGTGGTGCTGGTGGTGCTTATGGTGCTGCTGTTGATGGGACGGCTCTGAGGCGCCCTCTCAGTCTGCGGAGATTGTTAATGTGCGGAGGAGTATCGCCCGCCATCGCGGAGGTCAGGCAGCTTTCGCAACGCCGGTCACGGTGGCAATGCCGATATCCCCGAGAGCTTCAGTGACGGCCTGATCCAGCGGCGTGTGCGGGATCGCGCCGATGATGCCTTCCAGCCTTGCCGACGCCAGTTGGTGCGGTTCGAAGCGCAGATAGGACATCGACACGATCTCACGCCACATCGCCACGAACGGGCTGCCGGCGCGCAGCACCCACCACGCCATCGAGGTCATCTTGAGCGGGCGTCCAAGCGCCTTCTCCGCGGCCGCCTTGATCTCCAGGTCGGTGACGGGATGGCCCGGGAAGTTGAGGGCTTCATAGGCGCCGAGCTTGTCCAGGTTCTGCGCCAGTCCGACGAAAGCCCTGGCCAGATCCGGCAGGTAGGCCCATTCATGCACGAGGTCGACCGGGCCGGGCGCCGTATAGACACCCTTGTTGATTTTGGCGGCGACGACCAGGTCGAACCACGAGCCGCTGCCGGTGCCGCCGAAGAAATCGCCGGCCCGCAAAATAATGGTGCGGACGCGGCGCGCTTCGGCCTCGCGGTGAAACAGGTCCTCCATGGCGACGCGGATGCGCCCCTTCTCGGTCGTCGGGCGGAACGGCGTGTCTTCCGTGATCACCTCCGGCATCGGCGACCCGTAATTGTATACGGTCCCGGGAAAGAGATGCAGTGCGTTGTTGGCACGGCAAGCGGCCATGACATTCTCGGCGATCGGCAGGCACTTGGCCCATTCGGTGTAGATCGGGTTGAGGCCGTTGAAGATGATGTCGACACCTTGCGTGACGCGGATGAGGGCCTCGCGGTCGAGCGCGTCACCGGCAACGGCTGTGGCGCCTTTGAGTTCGGCCGGCACCTTGCCGTTGCGGGTGACGGCGCGGACCTCGTAGCCCGCGTCGATGAAGGCCTTGGCGACCACGCGGCCGAGCCGGCCATTGGCACCGAGAATTGCGATACTGGTCATTGGAAGCACTCCGGGGTTGGGATTTGCGTGGTCGGTCGCAAGGCGCGATCGGGATCAGCGACAAGCGCGATCGAGATCAGCGGCTGCCGAAGAGGTCGCGGTTGCTGCCTTGCGTGACCGGCTGCCGGACGGCCGCATCCGGGTTGTGGATCGAAGCGGTGGTCGTGTTGTCGGTGCTGGTGACAGCCGGCCGGCTGGCGTCGTTCGACCCAAACTTGTCGCTGCCGGCAAAGGCGGCGCTGACGGAAATGAGGATGGCGGCGGTGGTGAGAGCGATCTTGTTCATCTGAGTTCTCCTGGTGGTGTTTGCAGTCCGTGTTGGTGTCTGCAGCCGGAATATGGTCGCTCTGAACGCGAATGGAAATTGACTACAGATGGCGTTCTGATATTCATAAATGAATGGCTGAAATCGACTGGAACCTGATCAAGA
>NZ_RZPH01000457.1:0-4556 GCF_004022825.1 Mesorhizobium sp. M7A.F.Ca.CA.004.04.2.1 | reverse complement strand
GTTCGAACCCGTCCATATTGTAATGCTGCTCAATGCTGGAGAACCACAAATGCGGCCACCAGCCTGGATGATGAGCCCAGTGCGAAATGGCGAAATAGGCGACGAAGGAAGCGGCGAAGCCGGCCAGCGCGCCCCACGCCTTCTGCCGGAACGCAACCAGCAGCACGGCAAAAATGGCAAGAAAAACAATATTGTCTGGCCGCACCATGAAGGCGAGAAAGAGCAGGAGCGCCGTTGCCATCTCGCGACCGCGGACATAGGCGTAGAGCCCGCCGAGCAACAGCGCCGAACACAACAAATCCGGCGTCGAGGCGCGCGCCGCATCGCCGAAATCAGCCATGATCAGCACCGCGCCGACCACAGGCGCCAAGGCCAGTGCCCCTTCGGAGCGCAGCCACATCAGGGCGATCGCGCCGAACAGCAGAACCGAGAACACTGAGACCAGGCGCATCGCCTCGACCGGCGACATCACCGCGCTCATCGTCGACAGTATCTCGGCGTAGAGAAATTTGATCCGGTACATGCCGAGCAGTGAATGGAAGTCGGCGGCATTCTCCGCCATGTGACTGCGGAAGCCGCCGCCATCGTCGGTCAGCGCCTTATAGTCGCCTGCGGACACGCCCGATTTGACAGTGCTGTAGGCATAGTCATGCAGCGCCTGTGCATCGGGATAGGTGCCTTCCTCCGCTATAGCGAGATAGGGCAGCATGTCCCAGTTGGCGTCGGGCATCACCCATGCGGTGAACGCTGTAAAAAGAATGTAAAGCGCGAAAGCCGCCGCGCCGATCGGTGCTGCCAGCCGCGCATAAGTCCCCTCGCCCCACGTCAGAACGGGCTCGGTGAGCCGGTCGACTGGGTTTTGTGGAGCGGGCGACTTGGTCAGCATCGTTGTATCCAGCGAGCGCTTAACGGACCTGGCTTTTGACGAAATCCTTCACGATTCCCACGATGCCGCGCGACAGCAGGCTGTCGAAGGCATCGACGAAGCGGTCGACATGCTCGCGCTGGCAGATCAGCGGCGGCTCGAGCCGGATGACGTTGCGGTTGTATTCGGTGAAGGCGACTAACACATCGTAGTCGCGCAGCAGCAGCGCCCCGATGAAGCCCGACAGCGAACCCTTCAGCTTGTCGTCGAGCACGCTGACGATCGGCCGCAGCACCATCGGCAAGGTCTGCGAGAAGTCGTGGAACTCCAGGCCGATCATAAAACCCTTGCCGCGCACCTCCTTGATGATCTTCGGGTACTTTTCCCTGAGCGCCTGCAGGCGCTGCAGCAAATAGTCGCCGGTGACGGCGGCATTGTCGATCAGCCCCTCGTCGTAGAGCACGTTGAGCCCCTCGATCGAGGTGACGCAGGCCTCGCCCATGCCGCCGAAGGTCGCCATGGCATGGATCATCGCCGTTTTCGGCGTGCCATAGGCCTTCATATAAACCTCGCGCCGCGCGATCATCGCGCCGACCGCGGCCTTGCCGGCGCCAAGCGATTTGGCCAGCGCCGTCACATCGGGAATGACGCCGTAATGCTCGAAAGCATAGAAGCGGCCTGACCGGCCATAGCCGCACTGCACTTCGTCGGCGACCCACAACACGCCATACTGGTCGCACAGTGCGCGCAGCTTCTGCCAATATTCGGCCGGCGCCTGGATGATGCCGCCACCGCCCTGGATGGTTTCAAGCACGATGACCCCGACCTCCGGATCGGAGCGGAACAGGCGCTCGACCGCCTCGATGTCGGCAAACGGGATGCGGACCGTGTTTTCGGCCACCTTGAAGTCCGCGCGGTAAAGCTGCCCGTCGGTGATGCCCAGCACGCCTTTGGTCTTGCCGTGGAAGGAATTCTCGGCATAGACGATCTTCGGCCGCTTCGGACCGGCCGCGCGCTCGGCTCTTTTCTCCTCCTCTTCCTTCGCTTCCTCCCCTTTCTAGTCCCCCCCTACTTTTTCGCTCTCTCCGGGCGAGACTTTGGCGATGTTGTGCTCTAGCGCTGCCGACTCTGTCGAACTGACTGCTCTTTCGACTGCCTTTCTCTTCTCCTCCTGGAATTTCTTGCGTGCTTCCAGGATGCGCGGATGATTGTGGCCGAAGGCCAGCGAACCGAAGCCGCCGAAGAAGTCGAGGATCTTGCGGCCGTTCTGGTCGATGTAGAACATGCCTTCGGCACGCTCGATCTTGATCTTGTGGAAACCGAGCAGCTTCATGAAGTGCAGCTGGCCGGGGTTGAGATGCGCCTTGAACAGGTCGGTCATGCGGGCAACGTCCATCGCCTTGGCCTGCTCGACGCTGATCAAATCGGGCTTGGCGATAGTGGCGGGCGACAGCGACGGCGCGCTGACCATGGTGCGCAAATTGGTCTGTTCGGGCTTGGCCATGACGGTCATTTCAATCTCCTGTCTGCACGCACGACCAGGATCGAGCGCAACGAAAGCTGTTTTTGCGAGCCGCTATTCGGCGGGCACATGTTTGGTGGCGACTGCGTGGCCGGCTTTCTTGGCGCGGTACTCGCTATAGGCGGCGATCAGCATGTCCTCGTCGCGATATTGCGGCACCCAGCCGAGCTGGCGCCCGGCCTTGGACACGTCGAGCACGCAGTCCTCGTCGGCGATCAGATACTGTTCCGGGTCCATGATCGGCATGTTCAAGAGGTCGAGCAGGTCCAGCGTGCACTTGACCGCCCAGCCCGGTGTCGGGATCAGGATCGATTTCGAGCCGGCATGCCGGATCAAATCGCCGAGCAATTTCTTGACCGGCGGCGGGTTGAGCGAACCCAGATTATAGGCCTCATTAGGCACGCCGGCCTTCCAGGCCGCGCGCGCGGCCTCGGCGCAGTCGAACACCGAGATGAACTGATAGGGGTTCCTGCCCGAACCGATCATCGGCACCGGAAAATTCCAGTCGATCAGCTTGAACAGCTTTTCCAGGATGCCGAGCCGGCCTGGGCCGATGATCAGGCGCGGGCGAAACAGCGAGATCGACATGCCGCGCTTGCGCCATTCGGCCGCCAACTCCTCTGTCTTCTGCTTCGACCAGCCATATTCGCCCAGCGGCGCCACCGGGTGCTCCTCGGTCATCGGCTGCGTGACCGTGTGGCCGTAGATCATGTCGGTCGTGTAGTGGACGAGTTTTGACGCACCGGCTCTGTCCATGGCCTGCATGATGTGCTCGGTCCCATGAAAATTCACCGGGAAGAAGAAATCGTGCCGCTTGGAGCGCACCTGGATCGGCGACAGCATCTTGGCCGACAGATTATAGACCATGTCGTCGGCCTTCAGCCCAACCGCCGCGACCGATGCCGGATCGATGACGTCGCACTGGACAAAGCGGACAGTGCGGTAATGCGGCAGGTCGCTCTTGACGATATCGGCGACGACGACCTCTTCACCATCGGCCACAAGTTTCGGGGCGAGATGGCGGCCGACGAAACCGTCGCCGCCGAAAATCACATGTCTCATCTAACGATCTCGTTTGCTTGGATCTTGTCAGGCGTGATGGAAGCCGTCTGGTCTTCATGCCCTCGCTCGCCCAAATCCCGGCCACTTTGGGCGATCAGCACCGTGCCGACGCAGATGAAGGCGATGCCGGCGATGCGCCAGCCATTGAGGTCCTCGCGGAAGACGAAATAAGCGAAGATGGCGACGGCAACATAGGCGAGGCTGAGGAACGGATAGGCGAAGGAGAGCTCGACCTTGGACAGCACATAGAGATGCGATGCCATCGAGATGACGAAGGTACACAGGCCAAAGAACACCCAGGGGCTGAAAACGATCTGCAGCAACTTGACGAGCGGATTGACGCCCTCAAACGAGATCGGCCCGAGCGACATCATGCCTTGCTTCAGCATCAGCTGCGCGGCGGCATTGGTCACCACTGTAAAGAGAATGAAGACGATGTATTTCATGTGTTCCAAGCCACCCCCTCGCGATTCCTACTACAAACCCGCAAACATTTGGTGAAGTCCCAACAATATTTTGAGTAAATCGCGTTATTAAGCATCGATTAACCGGGAATTATTCGAGTTTTATCTATTCGGCCGCCTCGACCGAGCCTCGTCGCGCATCCAACCTCTTCGCGGTGCGCGCCCAGAAGTCAGACATGAAGGCGTGGTCGCGGAGCGCTTCCAGCCGCCGCCATTCGGGAAAGGACGAGGCGAATATCTCGGCGGCCATGCGGGCGTCCTTATATGGATTGACCGCGCCGCCGGCCTCGACCGTGATGCGGTCGAGTTCCCGCAGCAATGTCAGTGTCGCGGCACCCCTGTTGGGGAAATCCAGTGTCAGCGTGTAGCCGGAACGCGGAAACGACAGCAGCGCCGGCGAGCGGATGGAGCCAAAGCGTTTCAGCACCGTGAGGAACGAGCCCTGCCCGGCTTGCCTTGCAGCCGCCAGCAATGCCGGCACGGCCTCGCGCGCCGTCTCTTCCGGCACCACGCTCTGGTGCTGGAAAAGCCCTTTCGGCCCATAAAGCCGGTTCCAGTCGCGCACGCCGTCGAGCGGGAAGAAGAAGCCCTGATATCCGGCCTGGCGCTGCACGGTTGCCCGGCTCTTCCTCCACCTGTAGGC
>NZ_RZPH01000456.1:0-4562 GCF_004022825.1 Mesorhizobium sp. M7A.F.Ca.CA.004.04.2.1 | reverse complement strand
GTGCTCTATCGCACCAAGAACGGCTACGCCGTGGTCAAGACCGATCTCGGCCGCGCCGCCTCGGCAACCGCCGACGCCGCGAAACGCGCCGTGAACTGGCTGGCCGGACTGATGCCAAAGGGGCTGTAAGCCCCCTGGCGTTTGACGACCGCGTGGTCAGGCAGGCACATAGGTCAACCTGATCACGTCGTCGCCAATCAAATCGCTGGCCACAAAGCGAAGCGGCGGCCGGGGGCCGGCGAAGAATGGCTTGCCCTGACCGAGCACGAACGGATGGAGGTAGAGTTGATATTCATCGATAAGACCAAGGTCGGTCAGGCTTCGTGCCAGGTCTGGTCCGGAAACTGAAATCTCCCCGACGAGCTCAGCCTTAAGCCCACCTATCACCGCCTCGACGTCGTCCGCGACAAGTGTGGCATTGGGGCCGACCGACTTCAGCGAGCGCGACACAACCCATTTCGGTTGGCTCCGCCACGCCGCCGCGAATTCGTGCGCCTCCGCGTTCCACTCAGGACTGTCTTCGTCCCAATAGCGCATGACCTCGTACATGCCGCGACCGTACACACTGCCACTCAAATTGCGCACTTGCTCCATCCAGTGACGAAAGATTGTCGGGCCTGACGGCATTTTCTGGTGGTCGACGTAACCGTCGAGGGACTGGTTCATTCTGAAAATGAGCTTCGCCATGCTGCAGGATCTCCAACCTCCGGATCGTCAGAATAACTTGAGCCGCCGTTACGCAAAAGTGTGGATCCCAACCGAAATTCAAACCGGGACACGACCCTAGTCCCGCTGCAACTTGACTTTCAGGCTCTTCCAGAACTTGTCGATCAGCGGCTTTTCGGTCGCTGCATCCTCGCCGGCAATGCGGGTGATGAACAGCAGCCCCCGATCGGCCAGGCCGAAGCCGACGATCTCGAAATCGGCGGTGTCGGTGCGTGTCGTCACCTCGGCGCGGATCCCGGTCAATTCCTTGCCGTCGGCGAGTTTGCGCGTCGTCGGCTCCTGCGTCAGCGTGGCGCCGGCCAGCACCGATTCCTTGGTCATCTCCTGCAGCATCAGCTGGTTAAGCGACACCGGATTCATCGCGCCATATTCCTGCACCACGACGATCGTGCCGAGAGCCGACGCCATCAGATACTGCGTGATATCATCGCCGAGGTCGGTCTTGGTCACCGAAATGTTGCTGGGGTGAACGAAGGAGAAAACGCTGCCGGAAAAGGTGGCGAAGTCGTTGCGTTCGAGCGTCACCTTGCTCTGCTTGCCGCCAGGCAGGGTCACGTCTGCGCTCTCGCCGGGATCGATATCGACCGTCACACCGTCGATGGTCAGCTTGAAGGCCTTGAGATCCTCGGCTCCGGCAGGGCCAGCGCACAGCGCGATGAGGATGAGTGCCGCGGCTGATACCTTGCGCATGAAGTCTCCTAACGTCTACGCCACCCCGCTCAGCGCCTTGATGGCACGGTAGAAGGTCGAGGAAAACAGTTCCGTCGGGTCATACTGCCGCTTCGCCGCCAGGAAGGCCGGCAGTTCGGGATAGGAGGCCAGCAATTCCCTGGCCGTATAATGCAGCTGGTAAGGCAGGAAGAAGCGCCCGCCATGCTTGATCGTCACGTCGATCAGCGCCCGCGTCAGCGCCCGCATCCTGGCATTGCCGTCGGCATCGGTCGGCTGGTTGATGTAGAGCACCAGCGAATAGGCCGGCTCCGGCGCGTAGGTCAGCGCCACATCCTCCTTGTGGACGATGCGCACCGAAGCATTGAGCACCGGCAGCGTCTGGTTGCGCAGGATCTCGCGCGCTTCCGCGATGAATTCGACATAGGCGGCACGTGGAATAAAATATTCGTGCAGGATGTCGGTTTCTTCCATCTGATCGTTGAAGAGATAGGGCACCGAATCGTGCATCGGGTTGTTGCGGGTGACGAGACAAGCCTCGCCCTCGGCCATGGCTGAGGTGCGCGCCACCGTGCAGCTTTCGAATTTCGGCTCCAGGGTCTTTTCGGTGAACCACTTCAGTTCCTGGAACAGGCTGCCCCATTTCGCCAGGTTGATGATCACCCGCTTCAACCCAACCGAACCCGGCTCGCCGATCTCAGGCTGATCCGCCGGCGGCTGCTCCGCCACCTTGTCGTAACGGTAGACGATCATGTCCTCGAGGAAATTGCCGGGCGCCGTCGACAGATGGCCGTAGAACAGGCCGATGTCCTTGTTCGGCTCCAGCACCTCGGCGAAGAATTTCGGAAAATCGTCCGATCTGATGATTTCGCGCGAGGTCCGGTAGACGGCGTTGTCGACGACATCGAGCGTCGCCTCCAGCACCACGCCGAACAGGCCGTAGCCGCCCACGACGTGCCGGAACAGATCGGTGTTCTCGGTCGGCGAGCAGGTGGTCACCGAGCCGTCAGCCAGCATCACTCGCATCGAGCGGATCGAGCCCGCCACCGAGCCTGCCTGGTGGTCCATGCCGTGCGCATTGACCGACAGTGAGCCGCCGACCGAGAAGATGTCGGTCGACTGCATCGCCTTCACCGCTAAGCGCGGATGCAGAAGGTTCTGGATGTCGTGCCAGCGCGCGCCCGGCTGCAAGGTCATGGTCTTGGCCGCCGCATCGACGGTGACTTTGTTGAACTTTCTGAGGTCGAGCACCAGCGCGTTGTCGTCGAAGGTATGCCCGCCCATCGAATGGCGGATGGCGGCCAGTGAGACTTTCAGGCCATTGGCACGCGCGAAGGCCAGCGCATTGCCGATGTGCTCGTCCTCGCTGATCTCGACGACGCCGTAAACCGGCGTCATCGACAGGCCGCTGGCATCGTTGATGTCGCCGCCTTTTGCCGACCAGGGCAGCGACGCGTCGAAGGCCGGCGCATTGTCCAGCGGCTTCAGAGGCAGCGCGAAGCCGTCTATATCGGCTATCCGTCCTGCGTTCTTCGGCCCCGAAGGCGCGCGCGCCAGCCGCGCCACCGTGTTGCCGCCCCACAGCACCGCGCCGCCGACGACAGCCGCACCCAGCAGCAACCGCCGCGACAGGCGAAACCCTTTTTGTTCGTCGGCCATGATATCCCCCGTTGGCCAAGGGATAGCGCGGCTTTTTGGCAAAAACCATAGCGATGCCGCCGGACAGCATTCCGCCGGCCGGCCCTGGGGTCCAGCCGGAAGACCTTATCCAGGTCGCCCGGCATCGAGAGCCGACGGATGAAAATGGCCGATCCCCGGAGGGACCGGCCATGAGTGGAACAGGGCTTGTAAAATCCGGTCAGCAGGTCTGCCGACGCACGATGTTCTCGCCTTACGAGGCCTTCTTGATCGACGTCACGATGCCGGTCTTGTCATCGACAGTCACAGCCACCTTGGCGCCGACCTTCAGTTTCCCGATCGTCGCCTCCGGCGACAGCTGGTAGATCTTGCCGTCGTCGAGGGTGATCGACTTGGTCGTCGGGTCGACGGCCTGGATGGTGCCCTGAACGGTCGCGGCATAGGCGGTGCCGAGGAAGGCGAGCAGAGCGGCGGTGGTTGCGAGGGTCTTCTTCATTGGTAAGCACTCCGTGCTGTTTCACTTTCCG
This sequence comes from Mesorhizobium sp. M7A.F.Ca.CA.004.04.2.1, assembly GCF_004022825.1. Taxonomy (NCBI): domain Bacteria; kingdom Pseudomonadati; phylum Pseudomonadota; class Alphaproteobacteria; order Hyphomicrobiales; family Phyllobacteriaceae; genus Mesorhizobium; species Mesorhizobium sp. M7A.F.Ca.CA.004.04.2.1. The sequence continues at coordinate 1,002 of NZ_RZPH01000456.1, read as the reverse complement.
GACCGCCGCCTTGGGAAACGACAGCACCGGACGGCTTGAAACTGGAACGGAAAGCGCTCCCTCCGCAAATCACGTTGGGTGAATTTTCGCAAACAATATCATAGGCTTAATTCCGACATATTGCTTGTTGCCGACATCATTTCAGACCGCTTCGACTCCTCCAATGCCCACTTCTATCCGCGAAAAGAGTCGCTTAGCCGATTGTGACGGCGGCTTTGGATCGCCACGCGGTCGCTGCAATCGACCTCGAGCAGCATCACGAAACAGCCTGCTCACCGACCATCGACACAAATTTTGTTTCATGGTCAGAGGCGGACTATAGGCGTGACAAATACGGCTTCGACGGCTGACGGCTCAGCCCGCCTCGTCCTTCGCGCCGATCTTGCGCACAAGTGCCGCCGTCGCCAGCATCGCGCCCATGTCTGATATCATCGGCGCGACATGCGTGCTGTAATCGAGCGGCACCGAAATATCCGGCAGTTCGAAGAAGTTCTTCGTCTGCGGCAGCAGCAGGAACCCATCGCTGCCATTGAGCGCGACACGGGCCGGATCGTCCGGCCAGGTTTCGCCAAGCCATTTCAGCGCCTGCGCCAGCCGGCCGCTCACCAGCGGCTGTGCCGCTCCGAGATTGTCGGTGCGGAACTCGTAGGCGGCATCAAGCGCCACGTCGCCACTGGACAGTTCCTGCAGCTTGCTGGCGAACATGCCGCGAAAGAAGCTGATGACGGCATTGGTCCGCCGCGTCGCCACCAATATGCCGGGGAACGGCGCGATGGTCTCGAAGGCGACGATGACGCCCTGGAAGGCGGTCGACGAGCCCTTGCCCGACCCTTCCCGCAGATGCGCCTCGTAGAGTTCGAACGGAAACCCTTCGTAGCGGCCCGCGACGATGTCGTCGAACGCCTGCCGGTTGAACGGACCAACCGCCGTGCGCGGCAATCGGTCGAATGAATTCGGCGTCACGCCATGCTGGTAGCGCATGTCGGCGATGAAGCCGAAGAT
>NZ_RZPH01000455.1:0-4563 GCF_004022825.1 Mesorhizobium sp. M7A.F.Ca.CA.004.04.2.1 | reverse complement strand
GTCCATCATCGCTGCCGCGATCTTGGCGGTCTCCTTGGCGCGGGCGGTGATGGTGTGCATTGCCGACTTGCCGGTCTCGCAGACATCGGGCTTGCGTTCGCAAATGCCGGCGATATCGCCAACCGCTTCGCGTGCCGCAAACAAGGCCTGGATCGGCCCGACGCTTTCGCGGCCCGCTTCATCGGGGCCGACAGTCAGCGGCAGCGCCAGCAGCACCAGCGAAAACCAGAAAGCCATTCTTATGAGGAAGACCATGCCCTTGCCCTCTCGTCGTGACCGGATCATGCATCCATATGGCATGACCTCTTTTGTAGGCAGGATCTTGGCACACAGGCGCAAAGGACGGCTTGCGGGCAAAGAGAGAATTTTCCTCAAATTTTAGGCAAATTCGAAACGAAGCGTTCTGCGATCCATTTGTCTCAATTGCCAGTGATTTTCCTTAACAACAAATAACCATACATCCCCATGATTTTCCTGTATTTTTCTTGGAATGTGGAAGTCCGGGTGCCGTGTGCGCCTGTCCGATAGGTGCCGTCGCCGGATAACTCTCCGTTTACTATGGCTGCATTTGCCCGTGCTTTCGGCGGCCGGCATCCCGATATTTGCCGCAGGCCAGGGCCTTGGTCGGCCCTGCCTTATCCATTCCTTAAACGCTGGATGCGAGTTTCAAAGCCAACCAGAACCATCTGCAAAGCAGAGCTGTCCACGACAAGTGCGAGTGCGTTGAGTTGAGTTCAATCAAGGCCAGATACGTTGAATTGCCTGGCGCGATTTCTGCCGGTTGCGAACGTATGGTCCATCCGTCCATCCTTGGGCGGAGCGACCGCGAGCGCCAGCGCCGTTTCATCGGCGTCATGCTCGCCGCTCCTTTCTTTGCCGCCGGCGCCGCGGTCACCCTGGTCACTTCAGGCATGGGCGTTGCCGTCACCATGGCCGCCATCTTCGCCGCCTTTGGCCTGTGCTGGTTCGTCGCCTTACTGGTGGCGGCGACCGGCAAGATGGCGATGGCGAGTGGGCTCGCCCTGATGCTGGCCGGCATTTCTCTCGGCAGTCTCATTGCCGCCGCGGGCGGGCTGAGTTCGCCTGTCGCCATGCTTGTCCTGGCGCTGCCTTTCGAAGCCTGGTGGATCGGCGGCTCGCGACGTGCAGCACTGTGGGGAGCCGTGTCGGCCGCTGTCGCCATCCTGGCTCAGCCTTTGGCTGGAACCGTATTTCCGTTCGCAGGAGCGCAGATCGCGGCGTGGCACTGGCTGGTGCCGTTGGCGTGGGCGCTTACGCTGATGCCGCGTGCATCGGCGTTTCAAAACACGGCCGACGCGGCTGTGGTCGACACTGCCGACCGGCTCGAAGAAATCATCGATGCGGTGGTCTTGCGGGTCGCCCGCCATGGCGAGGTCCTGGACGCGTCGCCGAAAGCGCGCACGCTTTTGAAACTGCCGCCCGAACTGCTGTCTGGAAACGGCCTCTTCGATCGCGTCCATCTGTCGGATCGCGTTTCCTATCTCAGCGCAATGGCCGACATGCGCGACGGTGCGCTGTCGCGCCGGCTCGAATTGCGCATCCGCCTGCCTCAGAACGGCAATAGCCTGACGGCCGACAATTACCGCCCGTTCTCGCTTGATCTGGTGCGCGGTGAGGAACAGAGTGACGTCTTTACGCTCGTCCTGCGCGAGAATGACGAGATCGCCCGGTTGCGCGAGGATCTCGCGGCGGCCAATGAGGCGGCCGCATCCGCCGAAGTGGCGAAGGGGCGCTTCCTGGCGGTGGTCAGCCACGAACTGCGCACGCCGTTGAATGCCATCATCGGCTTCTCGGATATGCTGCTGCATGAGATGTTCGGCGGCTTCAAGGATCCGCGCCAGAAGGAATATGTCGGCCTGGTGAGGGATTCGGGCCAGCATCTGCTCGCCGTCGTAACCTCGATACTCGACGTGTCCAGGATTGAATCTGGCGTTTATGCGACCGAGCCGGAGCCGTTCCGGTTCGCGGAAGCGGTCGACATGTGCCAGTCGATGATGCAGCTGCAGGCGCAGGCCAAGAACATCGATCTGCGGGCGCAGATCGCGCCGGACGCCGGCGACATCAATGCCGACCAGCGCGCCGTACAGCAGATGCTGATCAACCTGGTCTCCAATGCGATCAAGTTCACCCCCGACGGCGGCGACGTCGTCGTCGGTGCCAAGCGGATCGGTTCGCGCCTGCATTTCTGGGTCAGGGACACCGGCATCGGCATCGCCGAGGAGGATTTCGCCAATCTCGGCAAGCCCTTCATGCAGATCCAGAACGACTATACCCGCCGTTTCGAGGGGACTGGTCTTGGCCTTTCACTGGTCAAGGGCCTGGTGGCGCTGCACGAAGGCACGATGTCCATCGAAAGCATGCCGGGCGAGGGCACCACGGTGACCATCAGCTTGCCGGTGAACGGACCGAAGGGACATCAGGCGGAGAAGGCCGGCGTGCTGACCATGCCTGTAGCGATGGCGAAAGGGGACAGAAATGGCTCGCTCCGCAAAACAGGCTAAGGCGGTCAAGCGTCGCAGCAACGCCTTTCAGGACGGCGCTGTCGCCGTCGGCGGAATGATCTCGCGCAACCCTGTCCTGGTGGGCGGCTCGACGGCATTCCTGGTGACGCTGTTCTACGTCTCTGCGAATGCCTTGTGGTACCAGCCTTTCCCGCATGCCGGCGCATTCTTCGCGACCCGCAGCATTGCGGGCTTTCCGCACGCGGCGCCCGACGAGCCGGAAACGACGTTCAACATCGTGCGGCCATCCGGCGCGCCGGCACCGATCAAGGGCGATCCGGTTGTCGAGCAGGTGCAAGGCATATTGAAGGATCTTGATTTCTATTCGGGAACGGTCGACGGCATTTCCGGACCCAACACCCGCAAGGCCATCCAGGACTATCAGCAGAAGGTCGGGCTCAACGCGTCCGGCGAGATCGACGCGCTTCTGCTCGATCAACTGGGCGCGACGCCGAAAACCGCTTCCGTCGTACCCAGGCCGCAGCCGCGCCCGGATATGCCGGCCGCCGTTCCGGTGTCTTTGCAGACAGGTTCAGGACAGACAAATTCCGGGCAGGCGGATGCCGAGACGCAAGCGCCCGATGCCCGCATCGTCAAGATCCAGGCCGGGCTCAAGGCGTTCGGCAATGACGACATGCAGCTGGATGGTGTCGTCGGCGCGCGCACCAAGGCGGCGATCAAGGAATTCCAGTCGCTGTTCGGGCTGCCGCAGACCGGCGAGCCCGATGAGATCGTCTACGTCAAGATGCGCGAGATCGGCCTGACCAACTGACGGCTGAAACGACGGCTCGCCCAGCGGCGGAAATATCGATAGAGAACCGGCAGTTTCGGGAGCTCTCTCATGCGCGTCACATCGGATCTGTGGGTCTCGGCCCTGTTGCGCCGGGTTTTCGGCGCCGGGGGATTTGCCGCCGTGGTCAAGCGCGGCGCGACCGAGGCCGGCGCTGTGTTCGTGCTGGCGCGGGGCAGGCTGGGTGAGGTTGCCCTGTTCGGGCCGGCGCCGCAGACAAGCTATGATTCGGCCAAGCCCGACGACCGGTTTTTCACTCAGCTCGGAACCGGCGAGGATGCCACAGTGCTCGACGCCAGGCTGGAAAGGGAGAAAAAATTCGATCCCGATATCTGGGTGGTCGAGATCGAGGCCGGCACCGTGCCCGTCGAGGAGCTTATTTCCGTGAAGACGCCCTGAGGCCGGACGAAGCCGCCGCATCGTCGCTGTTCGAGGCGGTGCGTGTATCGCCGTTGGCAGGTGCTGCGCCGCGAACCACCCTTGAAAGGGCTTCCGCCCGCCACGATCGCATCTTGTCCTGGGCCGCTTCACGATGCAGCAGCCGGTAACGGTCGAGGAAGGTGCGGATAGCCTGCGGATGCGGGAACTGGTTGGGATAGACGGCAACCGTGATCAGGAAGGCCCTGTCTTCGCTGAGGTCGAGCGAGCGCAAGGCGGCAAGCAGCGAGGCATAATTCTGGTTGGCGGTGAGCGATCGCGCGATCTCGAAATCGATATCGAGTGCATCGGCGAGCGCGGTCTGGAAGAACGCGGCGTTTCCCGTCAGCGCTGTCTCGCGCAATTTCACATAGGTGTCGGCGCCTTTGAAAGGATCGGCGTTCGTCGCTGCCGCCTCGTCGCCCGTGCGCATCATCGAGCGCAGCCTGCGCCGTGCATTCTCAGCCGCGATGCCGAGTGCCTGTTCCCGGGCGGGCTCGTCAGAGGCGGTTTCCGTGCTCGCTGGCGCGATCTTGTCTGCCGCGGCGGCGTTCGCATCCGGTTGCGGAGCGCGCACCAGGGTTGGCCTCTCGAGGGCCCTGATCAGATCAGCGATGGTCGGGTTCAAGCCCTTGCGGCGCGCGATGGCACGTGCATGCGGCAGGCCATGTCGCCCGATCAGCGCGATGAGATCGATGTCGCTGACGGCGCGTGAGCGGATGAGCAGCGGCGCGGCAATGTCGACCGGTTCCTCGCAAAGGCGGCGCACCAGGGCGGCGGGGGCGTATTCGCATTCGGAAAGGGCGGCTGCCACGTAACGGCGAGATTCGACGG
>NZ_RZPH01000454.1:0-4564 GCF_004022825.1 Mesorhizobium sp. M7A.F.Ca.CA.004.04.2.1 | reverse complement strand
ATCTTGGCCAGGACCTGTTCGAACGCGGTTTTCGCCAGATAACGCCAACCATCAGGGGCTCCTACTATGCGCGCAGCCTCTCGGAGGCGTTCGAAGCCATCTGGCGCGCCACCGATGACGTCAGCCTCTCGGACGGCTCGCGCCACGGCAAGATCCAACGGGTCCGGGTCTTGTGCGTGCCCACCGTTCTGAACCTTTGGCTGGCGGACCGGTTGCCGAACTTTCGCCGGTTGCATCCGTCGGTGGATTTGGAGATCTCCACTTCAGGCAAGCGCGCCAACTTCGATTTGGCCATTGTCGACGAGTTCGTCTACAAGGCCGGCCCGGCTTTGACGCTGCTGATCCCGCTGCTTTTGACCCCGGTCTGTGCGCCTTCGCTTTTGGAGGGGCCTGTGCCGCTGCGATCGCCGGCCGATCTGGTCAATCATCATCTGATCCATGAATGCGAAACCATGAGATGGAAGCGTTGGCTGGAGCAGGAAGGCGTTCTGGAAACGACGCCAAAATCCAGCACAACACTGGATGATTGTACGCTCATCATGCGCGAAGCGATCAATGGCGCCGGAATAGCGCTTGCGGACACGATAATGGCGCAAGATTTTCTGCAGCAAGGCAAACTGGTCGCGCCGTTCCATGTCCGCCACACCTATCCGGCCGGCATTTACCTGCATCAGCGTCGCAGCATCGGCAACAAACCAGGCACCGGCCTGTTTCAGGATTGGCTGCTCGCTGAAGTCGCGGACCACAAGCAGGTGATGGCCATCGCTTAGGGCCCCCTACCGAAGATGTCGGCAGCCACCGCTTCACATTGGAATCCCAGCGTCGAACTTCGAATCATCCGTGCCGGGTTCAGCGATGACCCACCATCGCCTTGCATCGATAATCGCAGTTCTCATTGAATATCTTTAAGGCCAAAGCCGGCAAATAGGTTGCTTGTCGGTTCCCCTGCGGCAGGCTTAACCTGCACGCGGTCAACGCGTGAGGGCGCGTGCTGCAAAAGGGGAACATTGCCATGACGATACAGGGTGCTTCACCTGATCTGTACAACGAGGATCTGGCTCCGGCCAAAGTTCGAAACTGGGGACCATTCTCGATCTTCAACGTCTGGACGTCGGACGTCCACAGCCTTTGGGGCTACTATCTGGCCGCTAGCCTGTTTCTGTTCTGCGGCGGCTTCGTCAACTTCATCATCGCCATCGGTATCGGCTCGCTGATCATCTATGTGCTGATGAATATGGTCGGCTATGCCGGAGTGAAGACGGGCGTGCCCTACCCCGTGCTTGCCCGCGCCTCTTTCGGCATCTGGGGTGCGAACATACCGGCACTGGTGCGCGCCATCGTCGCCTGTTTCTGGTACGGCGCGCAGACGGCCGCCGCCTCGGGCGCGATCGTGGCGCTGCTGATCCGAACGCAATGGTTCGCCGATTTCAACGCCAGCACGCATTTCCTCGGCCATACCGGCCTGGAGGTGATCTGCTTCGTGGTCATCTGGGGGCTGCAACTGCTGATCATCCAGAACGGCATGGAAACGGTGCGCCGCTTCCAGGACTGGGCCGGCCCCGCGGTTTGGGTGATGATGCTGATCCTGGCGATCTATCTCTGCGTGAAATCCGGGAGATTTGCCTTCACCAGCGATATCCCGATGGACGTGTTGCTGGACAAGACGAAGGACGCGGGCGTGCCCGGCACGCCGGGATCGTGGACCTCGCTGTTTGCGGTGGCCGCGATCTGGGTCACCTATTTCTCGGCGCTCTATCTCAACTTCTGCGATTTCGCCCGTTACGCGCCGGACAAGGCATCGCTGCGCAAGGGCAACATCTGGGGCCTGCCGATCAACCTGATCCTGTTCTCGCTGGTCGCCGGCGTCACCACCATTGCCGCCTTTGACGTTTATGGCGAGGTGCTGCTGCATCCCGACCAGATCTCGGCGAAATTCGACAGCTGGTTCCTGGCAGCGCTCGCAGCCCTGACCTTTGCCGTGGCAACCCTCGGCATCAACGTGGTGGCAAACTTCGTCTCGCCGGCCTTCGACTTCTCCAACGTCTTTCCCAGGCAGATCGACTTCAAGAAGGGCGGCTATATCGCGGCCGTGATTGCCCTGCTGCTTTACCCCTTCGCGCCGTGGGAAGGCAGTGCCGCTTCCTTCGTCAACATCATCGGCGCGACAATGGGGCCGATCTTCGGGGTGATGATGGTCGACTACTACCTGATCCGGAAGGGCGAGGTCGACGTCGAGGCGCTCTACCGCGAGGACGGCGAGTTCCGTTTCCAGGGCGGCTGGCACGTCAATGCCTTCATCGCAGCAGGCATCGGCGCCATCTTCTCGTCGATCCTGCCCAACTTCACCAACTGGCTGCCGTCCTGGTGGGGTGTCTATGGCTGGTTCTTCGGCGTGGCGATCGCCGGCATTATCTACTACGTGCTGCGCACCGCCGCTCTGGGCGCAGGCGCCAAGACCGCGAAAGCCTGACGAGCATCATCAGGGGCGGCGCAAAGCCGCCCCAACTACCCGATCATCTCGGCCAATTTGCGCACCGTGTTCCAGTTGCGCGACGTGCCGATGCCCATGCGCTTGTGGTTCATTGCCGCGAGCAGCCGCGAACTTGGCCTCTCTCGCGAAAAGACGACCCAGATGTCGCCGCCGAGCGAAGTCACTTTCTCGTCCTCGGCGGCATAGGCCTGCAGTGCCGTCACGGCCTGCTCGGGTGCAGGCTTACGCATCACGCGCACCGCCACCTGATCCGCGGTCGCATTCGATTCCATCGGAAACGGATTGCCGGCGGCAAGCTTCAGCCAGTCCTCGGCACCGCGCACAATGATATCGACATGGCGGCCGAAGGTTTTTTCGAAGGCTGCCTCCAACCACTGTTCGAGGTCGGCGATATCAGTTGCCGGTGCCTCGAAGACCAGATTGCCCGTCGCCACCAGCGTGCGCGGGTTGTTCAGCCCGAGCTCTTCGGCCATGGCCTTGAGGTCGGCCATGACGACCCGTCGCCCCTCAGCCAGGATGATGCTGTAAAGCAGTGCGACATAGGTCTGCATTGCCGCCCGACCTGATCGCTACACCAGCCGGCTCTGCTCCACGGCCGCCTCGATGAAACTGGCGAACAGCGGATGCGGCTCGAGCGGCCGGCTTTTCAGTTCCGGGTGATACTGCACGCCGATGAACCACGGATGGTCCGGGTATTCGACCGTTTCCGGCAACACGCCGTCGGGCGACATACCGGCAAACACCAGGCCGCAATCCTCGAGCCGCTCCTTGTAGTCGACATTGACCTCGTAGCGGTGGCGATGGCGCTCGAAAATCTGTGTGTCGCCATAGATCTCGGCGATCTTGGAGCCCTTGGCGAGCTCGGCCTGATAGGCGCCGAGCCGCATCGTGCCGCCGAGATCGCCGGTTTCGCGGCGCTTCTCCAGCATGTTGCCTTTCAGCCATTCGGTCATCAGGCCGACCACCGGTTCCTCGGTCGGACCAAACTCGGTCGAAGACGCATGTTCGACGCCGGCCAGCGACCGCGCTGCCTCGATGCAGGCCATCTGCATGCCGAAGCAGATGCCGAAATACGGCACCTTGCGCTCACGCGCGAACTTCGCCGCCAGGATCTTGCCTTCCGCACCGCGCTCGCCAAAGCCGCCTGGGACCAGGATGCCATGCACCTTTTCCAGCCAGGGCGTCGGATCCTCTTTTTCGAAGATCTCCGATTCGATCCAGTCGAGCTTGACCTTGACGTGGTTGGCAAGGCCGCCATGCGAGAGCGCCTCGATCAGAGATTTGTAGGCGTCCTTGAGGCCGGTATATTTGCCGACAACGGCGATGGTGACCTCGCCTTCAGGATTGTGGATGCGGTTGGACACCGCCTGCCACGGCTCCATGCGCGGCTTCGGCGCCGGATCGATGCCGAAGGCGGCCAGCACTTCCGAATCGAGCCCTTCCCTATGGTATGCCATCGGCACATCGTAGATATGCGGCACGTCGAGCGCCTGAATCACGGCACTTTCGCGCACATTGCAAAACAGCGACAGTTTCCTGCGCTCTTCCTTGGGAATGGCGCGGTCGGCACGGACCAGCAGGATATCGGGCGCGATGCCGATGCCGCGCAGCTCCTTGACCGAATGCTGAGTCGGCTTGGTCTTCAGCTCGCCTGCCGTCGGGATGTAGGGCATCAGCGTCAGATGGACGTAGACGGCGTTGTTGCGCGGCAGGTCGTTGCCGAGCTGACGAATAGCTTCCAGGAATGGCATCGCCTCGATGTCGCCGACCGTGCCGCCGATCTCGCACAACACGAAATCATAATCGTCATTGCCGTTGAGAACGAAATTTTTGATCTCATCGGTGACGTGCGGGATGACCTGCACGGTTGCGCCGAGATAGTCGCCGCGCCGCTCGCGCTCGATGATGTTCTTGTAGATGCGGCCGGTGGTGATGTTGTCCTGCTGGTTGGCGGAGCGGCCTGTGAAGCGCTCGTAATGGCCAAGATCGAGATCGGTTTCCGCACCATCGTCGGTGACGAAGACTTCGCCATGCTGGTACGGCGACATCGTGCCTGGATCGACATTCAGGTAG
>NZ_RZPH01000453.1:0-4565 GCF_004022825.1 Mesorhizobium sp. M7A.F.Ca.CA.004.04.2.1 | reverse complement strand
GCCCCGGCGTGATCGAGGTCACGAAGGCGTAGACAAGCAGGGCAAGGAATGCGTCGAGCGACATGGATATCCTCCCTGACAAGTCAGCATCGGAAGCCTCACTATGGAAGCTGGCTGACGCGTTCGGCGCCAGCCCCGCCGAAGTCCTACATCGCCTGCGGGCCGCGGTTCAACGCTGCCACGCCGGTGCGGCAGATTTCGACCAGGCCGAGCGGTTTCATGATGGCGATGAACTGGTCGATCTTGGAGCCTTTGCCGGTGATCTCGAAGATGAAATGCTCGGTGTTGGCGTCGATGACGCTGGCGCGGAACGCATCGGCCAGCCGCAACGCCTCGACCCGGGCCTCGCCGGTGCCGGCGACTTTGACCAGCGCCAGTTCGCGCTCCAGCGGCCGCTCCTGCCCGGATTCATGCGAACGCACGGTCAGGTCGACGACGCGGTGCACCGGCACGATGCGCTCGAGCTGGTGCTTGATCTGCTCCAGCACATGCGGCGTGCCGCGCGTCACGATGGTTATGCGCGACAAATGCTTTTCATGCTCGGTCTCGGAGACGGTCAGGCTCTCGATGTTGTAGCCACGCCCGGAAAACAGGCCGATGACCCTGGCAAGCACGCCCGGCTCATTGTCGACCAGCACGGAAAGCGTGTGGTTTTCCGGCTTTTCCGTCTCCTTGGCGATGAAATAGGCGGAGCCGGTCGGTTGTAGCTGTGCGTTCATGACATGAATCTCGATTTCAAGCTCTTGAGCTAATTCTTTGTTTGCGCAGGGCTTTCTGGCGACAGCTCTGCCTTGGTTCTGCCGGCTACACCAGTTCCCTGCCCTTGGCGTCGATGGCGTTGGCCACCGCCTCGTCGGTCGCCTCGTCGGGCAAGAGCATCTCATTGTGCGCCTTGCCCGATGGGATCATCGGGAAGCAGTTGGCGAGCGTCGCCACGCGGCAGTCGAACAGCACCGGCTTCCTGACCGAGATCATCTCCTTGATCGCGTCGTCCAGTTCGTCCGGCTTCTCGCAGCGAATGCCGTGTCCGCCATAGGCCTCGGCGAGCTTGACGAAGTCGGGCATCGCCTCGGTGTAGGAATGCGACAGCCGGTTGCCGTGCAGCAGCTGCTGCCACTGCCGCACCATGCCCATATACTGGTTGTTCAGGATGAAGATCTTGATCGGCGCGTCGTGCTGCACGGCAGCGCTCATCTCCTGCATCGTCATCTGCACGGAGGCGTCGCCGGCGATGTCGATGACCAGCGCGTCGGGATGCGCGATCTGCACGCCGAGCGCCGCCGGCAGGCCGTAACCCATCGTGCCCAGCCCGCCTGACGTCATCCAGCGGTTCGGCTTCTCGAAATGATAGTGCTGCGCCGCCCACATCTGGTGCTGGCCGACCTCGGTGGTGATGTAGGTGTCCATGCCCTTGGTCAGTTCGTAGAGCCGCTCGATGGCGTATTGCGGCATGATCACGTCGTTGTTCATCTTGTAGGCGAGCGAGTCGCGCGCACGCCATTTGGCGATCTGCTCCCACCACGGGTAGAGCGCCTTCTTGTCGGCCTTGGCGCTCGCGCGCCACAGCCGCACCATATCCTCCAGCACCCGGCCGACATCGCCGATGATCGGCACCTCGGTGTGAACGTTCTTGTTGATCGACGATGGATCGATGTCGATGTGGATCTTCTTCGAATTCGGCGAGAACGCGGTCAGCCGGCCGGTGATGCGGTCGTCGAAACGCGCGCCGATGCAGATCATCACGTCGCAGTCATGCATGGCCATGTTGGCTTCATAGGTGCCGTGCATGCCGAGCATGCCCATCCAGTTCTTGCCCGATGCCGGATAGGCACCGAGGCCCATCAGCGTCGAGGTAATCGGGAAACCGGTAAGATCGACCAGTTCGCGCAGCAGATGGCTCGCTTCCGGGCCGGAATTGATGACGCCGCCGCCGCTATAGATGATCGGCTTCTTGGCGCTGGCCATCAGCTCGACCGCCGCCTTGACCTTTTCCAGGTCGCCCTGGACCTTGGGCTGGTAGCTGGTGCGCGGCGCGATCTGCGGCGGGACGTAGAATCCCCTGGCGAACTGCACGTCCTTCGGAATATCGACGACGACCGGACCCGGACGGCCGGTGGTCGCGACATGGAAAGCCTCGTGGATGGTGGCGGCGAGCTCGTTGACGTCCTTCACCAGCCAGTTGTGCTTGGTGCAGGGGCGCGTGATGCCGACCGTATCGCATTCCTGAAAAGCGTCGGAGCCGATCAGCGAGGTCGGCACCTGCCCCGTCAGGCAGACCAGCGGGATCGAATCCATCAGCGCGTCCTGCAGCGGCGTCACCGCATTGGTGGCGCCGGGGCCGGAGGTCACCAGCATGACGCCGGCCTTGCCGGTCGAACGCGCATAGCCTTCGGCCGCATGGCCGGCGCCCTGCTCGTGGCGCACCAGTATGTGCTCGACATCGTCCTGCTGGAAGATCTCGTCATAGATCGGAAGGACAGCGCCGCCGGGATAGCCGAAGACATGCTTGACGCCATTGTCCTTCAGCGCCTGCACCACCATTTCGGCACCTGTCATCTCGCGCCGCTCGTTCTGTCCGTTGCTCATCGGTCTGGTCCCGTACTGTCGCCATTTGGCGTTTGCTGGTCGTTTAGTCGTGTTTAAGGCAATAAAAAAGGCCCCCGAGGGAGCCTGTGTCTTGCGCATGGGGGGTTTTCGCCCGGCGGTTACACCGCCTTGCCCACGCGCTTTCCTACGAGAATGAGTGCCGTTTTCATGGTGGCGGACACTAAGGGCGGGCAAGGCAGCCTGTCAACGGGAAAAATCGCGCCGGCGCGCACAGCGTGCCGGCGCGATCGAGCTTGTCAGCCCGGCGCCTTGCAGCGGGAAACGCGTGGATCGCATTTGAACGCCTTCCTGGCCTGCATCTTCGCTGGCGGATGGTGGGGTGCCACCCTTGCCGGGGCATGGTGCTGGGGCATGCGCATTGCCAACGCTTGCTGATGCGGCTTTTGTTGCCCAGCTCCGCGTGCAAGACGCTGCCCCGAAACCGGCTTGGGCGACCCCCGGTTGAGCGACGATTTGACAACGATGCGTCCGTCGCCCGCGGTCCTGTCGGCATGCAGCTTGAGCGCATCGGCCTTCGCGCCGTTGCCGGCGGCCATCCGCTTGCTCACCGGCTTCACGACCACCGGATTGCTGGCAGTCACCGCGCCGGGGGAAATGGCCTTGTTGCCGGTCGCAGTCTTGGGACCCGCCAGGATTTGCCCGTTCCCCTTTGTATTGCCGGCAAGCCTCTTGATCTCGGCGCCCCTGGAAACATCGAGCCGTGCACTGGCAAACACGCCTTTGCGAGGCGGAACCAGTTTTGCCGCCTTGATCGATTCGATGACGGGCTTCGGGAGTTGCTGCAGCCGGGGTCCGGCATTGATTGCAACGACCTGATTGCCAAGTCGCACGCGCGGTGCATTGTTGACCACGACCGTCTGGTTGATGATCGTCGTGTTGCGCATGATGACGACGTTCTCCTGCACCGGCCGCACCATCCTGACCAGATCGACCGCGCCGATCGCCGCCACAGGCACGAAACACCACCAGGCGTCGTCGAAGGCGACACCGACGTCGGGCGGCGCTGGAGCCCAGCCGACATCATTGCCGCCCTGACGCCACACCACCCAGGCTGGCGCCCATTGATCGCCGGCGATCCACACCCAGCCGAAATCGGGATCATACGCCCAGCGGCCATAGTGATAGACGACATCGCCGAATGGCTCGGTGGACTGCCAGTACCAGCCATCGTCGGTCCAGACCCACCTGCCTTCGGTGTACGGCCGCCATTCGGTACGGACCGAGGGAACCCAGACATCGCCGAATCGGGCCGAGGTTCGCCATCCGCCATAATTCGAAAGCCTTTCGCGGACGGTGACGGCAATTTCCGCCGCATGCGCCTGCGTTCCGGGCAGCACCAGCGGGCCGGTCAGGGTCGCGCTCAAGGCCATGACCGCGGCCATTGCTGCTGCGCGTCCACGCCGGCCAAGGGAGCGACATGAAGACGCTTGGATGAAAGGTATGATGATCATAACGGGCTCCAGAGTTCCGCATCCAGAAAATCCCGGGAACCGCCCTGTTGCCCGCCACCGCTTCCCGGCTTCTCACCGATCGGTTGTCATCGGCCCGGGTGACCGCATTGCGGCATTTGACCATCAATTTTGCGCGACCGGCGCGGCATTCACAAATGGAACGTTCGTTTCCGGCGCCCGGGCGATTCCGAAACCGCCTGGCGATCTCATTTCTAGGATAGACCATTGAAATCGCTGGAAACTATGGTGGGGCGTGACGAGGGCCACCATCTCTGACGATACTTGATCGTCCGGCGGCAAGCCCGGCGGAGCGACCACCATGACGATCTGGATTTCACGGGAGGAAACCTGATGCTCGACAAGCCCTCTAGCAAGAACACGGCCCCTAGCAAGAAACTGTCCGACCTGCTCGATCAATTCGGCGCCGCGCTTGCTGCCAATGACATCGAGAAGGCGGTCGATTGCTTTCAAGATGATTGCTACTGGCGCGACCTCGTTACCTTCACC
>NZ_RZPH01000452.1:0-4573 GCF_004022825.1 Mesorhizobium sp. M7A.F.Ca.CA.004.04.2.1 | reverse complement strand
CTGGCTGTTCGCCACGCCCGCTGCGCCGGTCAGTGTGACCACGCCGCCGGCCAGGTTGAGGCCGGACGAGCCTGAGATGATGTTGCTGGTCGGCGCTCCTGGCGCGGCGAAGTTCAGCGCCAGGGTGCCGCCATTGACCGTGGTGTCGCCGGTATAGGTGTTTGCCCCGCTCAGCGTGAGCGTGCCGGTGCCGCGCTTGATGAGGCCGCCGCCGCTGGTGGCGCCGTCGGCGATAACGCCGGCATAGCTGGTGCTGGCGGCGCCGTTGATCGTCAGATCGGCGCCGTTGAGAGTCACGCTGCCGCCCGCGCCGGCGAGCGACGTGGCCGTGGTATCAAAGCCATTGAGGTCCAGCGTGCCGCCATTGACGACCACCGCGTTGGGCGCGCCGAACGCGTTGGCGCTGCCGGCCCGCAGGGTTCCGCTGGTGACGGTAGTCGACCCGACATATGTGTTGGCGCCGCTGAGC
Source organism: Mesorhizobium sp. M7A.F.Ca.CA.004.04.2.1 (assembly GCF_004022825.1). Lineage (NCBI taxonomy): Bacteria > Pseudomonadati > Pseudomonadota > Alphaproteobacteria > Hyphomicrobiales > Phyllobacteriaceae > Mesorhizobium > Mesorhizobium sp. M7A.F.Ca.CA.004.04.2.1. The sequence continues at coordinate 4,104 of NZ_RZPH01000452.1, read as the reverse complement.
AGCCAGCTGTTTCCCGCCGCGCCGTTCATGACCAGATTGCCGTTGCCGGAAATCGCGCCCGAAAAGGTGTTGCCGCCGGCGAAGCTGCCGCCAAGCGTGAAGGTGTCGCCCGGATTGGCTGGATTGAACGAGGCCGCGCCGCTCAGCGCCAGCGAGCCGGTGCCATCATTGAGGATCGCGCTGGCGCCGTTGAGCGACAGTATGCGGTCGGTGCTGGCCCCCGCGCCGGTATAGGACAATACGCCGGTGTTGAGGTTGATGATTGAGCCTGAACCCAGCGAGCTGGCGGCCCCCTGGTTCGCCAGTGAACTGGCCTTCACGGTAACGGTCTGGATCGTGACGGCACCACCAAAGGTGTTGGCTCCACCCAATGTGATAGTGCGGTTTGTCCCGCCGCCCATGAATATGAAGGGCCGGGTTGCAAGGTTGCTGCTGATGACGCCCAGCACTCCAAGGTCCGCCGTCTGCGCGTTCAGAATGACAGATGCTGCAAACCCGCCGCCCGCTGTCATGTCTCCGGTTACGGTCAGCGTGCCGGTTCCCTGATTTGTCAGGGCGGAGGAGCCGGTGCTAGGCGCCATGTTCCAGCTGCGGTTCGAAGTATCGCCGCTGCCGGTATAGACGGCGGAGGCATTGCGGACGAAGACCGTTCCGTTGGCCACCGTGGTTGCCGCGCCGAGCGCGCTTGCCTCGCCCAGGTTGCCGATCGATGTGAAGTACAGGTTGAAGCTGTCGGTAGCGACCGCCCCGGTGAAATCATTGGTATCATCGCTCAGCACCGTCTGTGCGACCAGGGAAAAGCCGCCGGCGCCGGTGATGTGCGCAGAGCCGACACCTCCTCCAATGGCGGCGGTGCCGGAGAGCAGCGTAACAACGCGGCTAGCGGCGAGCGCGCCAGTGCTTTGCAAAATCGTGCCCGCCGACAAGGTGATGCCATTGCTGGCGGCGCCGAGCGCCGAATCGCCACTGACGTTCAACCTACCCGCGGTCACATTGATACCGCCGCCGAAGGTATTGGCGCCGGTGAGGGTCAGGGTACCCGCTCCCGCCTTGGTCAGTCCCGCAGTGCCGGCCAGAATCGAACTGATGGTTGCGACACCGTTGGTGGTGATCGTCGGGGTGGCACCGGCGAGTGTCAGCGTGCTGCCCGTGACCGTATAGGTCGTGTTGGTGTTGATGGTCAGGCTGTTCGCGGTGATCGGCGCGCCCAGCGTCACTGTGGCGATTGTTCCGCTGGCGCCGCCGAAGATGGCATTGTCGAGAGCGGCGTTGCTCCACGGCGTATAAGGACCACTGACGCCGTCGCTGTTGGGACTCCACCGATTGGAGCTCACGTCCCAGGTCCCAGTGCCGCCAGTTCCGGCCGCCGTGCCGTTGGGATCCCAGTTTCTGTCGGCGGTGGCGGCCGGCCCCGTGGCCAGCGTCATCAGCAGGACCGCTGGCAGGAGCGGGGCGGCCAACGCCCGCGCCGCCGCGGAGGCCGGCTGCGCCATATGAGCGGCGTAGCTCGCCGCTTCGCCCTTCCACTTGGTCATCCGGCCACCGCGCAGTAGCTGGGAGAAGATAGGCCTATCTGCTTGCCTCGCCGCCCGTCCCTTGGGACCCGGTAGCGCTTGAGAGGATGCGCGCCTAGGATGAAGGTGGCCGGCTTTCAGCCTCGGGTCGCCGGCACTGTCGCCGCCGTCCTTCTGGTCATGGATGGTCCCGCCGCAGGCCAACCCAGCCATGTATCCCCCTACATTAGAAAGTCTTAATGCAATGCATCCCAAGGAATCAGGACACTGGCGCCAACATGGGCATGGAAACATCCGGACGTATTTCAAAAAGGTACGACGTTTGACAAAAACGTCCGACGCGCTTTGTTTTGATTAGACACTTCTACCGGAGTGTTACTGGAATATCACAACTCATTATTTCGTAACGCTAATATTGCCTTAACTGATGCCCGAAATCGCACGCTAGATTGAGGATCGAAAGCGGGTCGGGGTCGCGCCCCGGAACTTCCTCATCGCAGCTGTCAAATGACTCTGGCTTGAAAACCCGCTTAGATAGGCAACCTCCGCAATGGTCATGTCTCGGTTCGATAACAGACGCGTGGCGTGGTCGAGCCGGAGGTCCAAAAGGTAGCGATGCGGCGTCATCCCAAAGCTTCGGCTAAACGCTTGGGTGAAATGCTTCGGTGAAAGCTTTGCAAGTGCGGCTAGCTCGCCGACAGATATCTTGCGGGCGAGGTTGATTCGCAGGAACTCCTGCAGTTTCTGCGCGGACTGCCTGGAAAGACCGCCCTTGAACTGCTCCGGCCCGCTGGTTCGTATGGCATATGCGTGAAGCACGTGAATGCCCAGGATCGCGATCAGCTGCTCGACGTGGAAGCGGTTTGCGCCCTCCTTCTTCGTGAGCTCCGTCTTGAGCAGTTGGGCGACACGCAACGCATTGTCGTCCCGTGTGCCCAGGGGCGGAGGCGTCAGCTCCGTTTCCACTGGGCCAAATTGCTGCCTGGCCAGTTCTTTGAGACTGTCGTCCGGGTAGACGATAGTGGCGCTCTCCCGCGCCTGTGATAGACGCAGCCGCGCTTCAAGATGTGCCGGCTTGACAATGATGCTTCCTGCCGGCGCGTCATAGCGCTCGGCCTTGCCCCCTCCAAGTGTGGCACACACGGGTGCGGCCTCGAGACCGACAAAGACAACGTGTTCACTCGCCTCGAAGGTGTGCAGCCCGGGTGGCATGAGGGAATAGGTCGCCCTGCCCCGCTGTGTCGCAATCGTCCACTCACCGGTAATCGAAGAAACAGACTGCAAATCCTGATCGGATGAATTGAAGCCGTCATCAAGCTCGTGATCAGAAGAAATCATGTTAGTCCGTCGGTGTCATGGGCGGCAGGAAACACATTCACGGCATCTATTAGAATTCTCTAATTTATATAACACTCTTCCATGCAGCCTGGCTGAGCGTCTTTACCATTTGGGATGTAAACTGTTCCTCGAATGACCCGGTTCCCGGTCGTTCGATTTTGATTCCACTTAACGATGGTACAGCAGTTCTGTACCACACAAACGCAACGTTTGTGGACCAGAGTTAAGCGGCTCTGCCCAGCGAAGTGGCTGCATCCGACCGCGTCTTGGCTCAATCATCGCCTCTGCCGTCCATGCGATGCTGGGCGAGCGAACGATAGGTTTGCTACGGGCCTCGTCCGTGCAGTAGACGGCTGAAGGAGCGTCTCGCCGATCGCGCTTTTAAGTCGGCACATAGGCTCCGAGTGTCACTCAATTTGACCAAACCCAGCCGCGAAAAAATCCCATCGAAAGATTGCCGCGCACAGATGCCGACGCATATTGGTCGAGGTTTGAACCGCGGTTGGACGCGCGAGCCACAAAATATCCAACGATGGTGACGGACATTGCGTGACTCCGAACAGCGCCCAATCGAGAACCCACCAGAGCAGCAGCGCCTCCGGGGCTTTTGACTAAAGCGTGGAGGACCGGGAGAATGCGAGGTCGAAGCTGGATCCGGCAAATGCGGCTGGCCGAAGCCCAAATGCTCAGGGAACAGATCGTCCGACTGGAAACTGAGCTACTTACCCAGACAGGGGCTGCCAAGCCAAGAAGGCTTACCGAGCTCGGCTACCACATTCATTCCAGCAAATCGCGGCTTCAACGGCTGGAACGCTGCATCTCTGCCCTGCAATCGGCCGATCGGCGGCGAGTAGAACACAGGCCCCAGCAGGTCTAGTGTGTTCCTGCACTAGCTTTGGCCGTCGACATGGACGGCCGTTACCGCCAGGAAGCTCACATCGAACGTCCGCCACTGGATCGAGCTGCCCCTGAGAACTCGGAATGTGCGCTTTTTGAGCGGTACTGAGAGAGATCCTAGCGTCGGGGGTTGGGCGCCAAGCTGCCGTTCACACTTGGAAGTCATGCCGTCGCGCTATCGGGCGCAACGTGCCACTGGGGTCGATCCCTGCAAAGGCATGGAAAAGCCGAAACTAGTATCCCACTTTGTCCATGAGCACCCGCAATTTGGGCTGTGGAGTGACCCAGAAAGTTCGAAAAGCTTCCAGGAACCCCAGGCAAACTGGACTCGGGGCGCGTATGGACTGTCTCAGGG
>NZ_RZPH01000451.1:0-4580 GCF_004022825.1 Mesorhizobium sp. M7A.F.Ca.CA.004.04.2.1 | reverse complement strand
AGGCAGTGCTGATGCAGATCACCCGCGACGACACCAATCGTTTCGTCGCGCTGCCCGTCGCCAAGGGCTGAGGTCAGCCCCGGAGCGTTCTCTCGGCCTTTCCAGGGTGGGTGAGGGCGTTTCGGCGGCAGGTTGGGCTTTTCCAGTGCGGCAGTTTCAACACCCCCGAGCCGCCGTACGGGAAAGCATGGAGGAGCGCGCGTTAGTCAGTCATCGCGCCTTCCCCCGGCGGCAGCGGGCTTCCCATCGTCCGCTGCCGCACACTTTCAAAAGCGCTTCCGCGATCCGACGCAAAATGACATCGGCAGCGAGCAGCTTTATCTCGCACGGCTTCGGGCAATCTTGATCGCGGTGCGCTTTGGCAAAGGCCACAATGCAGATGTCTGCCACTCAACCTTCCGGCGAAATCGCGTATAACAGCCCTATGAAGATTCTCGTCATAGGAGACGATCGCGAGGCTGCGGACTACTTGCAGAAAGCCTTTGCCGAGGCCGGTCACACTGCTCATGTCGCCGGTGACGGCGAAACCGGCTTTGCGCTCGCCGACGCCGGCGACTACGACGTGATGGTGATCGACAGGATGATGCCGCGTCGCGACGGCCTGTCGGTCATTGCCGGTCTCCGGTCCAGGGGCAACACAACGCCGGTGCTGATCCTCTCGGCGCTCGGCGAGGTCGATGACCGGGTCACGGGTCTGCGCGCCGGCGGCGACGATTACCTGACAAAGCCCTATGCCTTCTCCGAGCTTCTCGCCCGCGTCGAGGTTCTGAACCGGCGCGCCAGCGCCAAGGAAGCCGAAACCGTCTACCGCGTCGGCGATCTCGAACTCGACAGGCTGTCGCATTCGGTCCGCCGTGCGTCACGCGAGATAACGCTGCAGCCGCGTGAATTCCGATTGCTCGAATATCTGATGCGGCATGCCGGCCAGGTGGTAACGCGCACCATGCTGCTGGAAAATGTCTGGGACTACCATTTCGATCCGCAGACCAATGTCATTGACGTCCATGTCTCCCGGCTGCGCGGCAAGATCGAGAAGGGCTTCGACAAGCCCATCCTGCATACGGTTCGCGGCGCCGGCTATATGCTGAAGAGCGGCTAGCTGCGGCATGGCTCTTTCCGTGCCAGCCATCATGAAGACAACGGCAGCGCGGCTTTCGGCGCTCTACCTCCTGCTCTTCGCGCTCTGCGCGGTGGCGCTCGTCTTCTATATGACCTCGTTGTCGGCGCGCATGCTGACCGGGCAGACACAGGACACCATCAATGACGAGGTGCTCGGTCTGGCTCGCGCCTATCAACGCGGCGGTCTGCCGGTGTTGGTCCGTGTAGTCGAGGCCCGCTCGCGCCAGCCCGGCGCCAACCTCTATCTGATCGCCGACGCCAACGGACAGATCCTGACCGGCAATGTGCAGAGCCTGGAGCCGGGCGTTCTCGAAACCGAAGGCTGGACCAGCAGTCCGTTCTCTTATCAGCGTTTTGGCGAGGGAGAGCTCGAGCGCCTGCGCAACCTTCCCGCCGAGCAGGGCACCACCACCCAATCCGAGCAGAACGATGCGCAGGCGCAGGGCGAAAAGGGCCACAACGCCATTGCGCTGGTGCTGCGGCTGCCGAACCAGATGATCATGCTGGTCGGCCGCGACCTTGGCGAGCCGGAGCGGTTTCGTGCGGTCATCCGCCGTGCGCTGATGCTGGCGCTCGGCATGATGGGGCTGGGCGGATTGCTGATCTGGTTTTTTGTCGGTCGCGCCGCGCTGAAGCGCATCGACAGCGTGTCGGAAGCCAGCCGTCGCATCATGGGCGGGGATCTGTCGGGCAGGCTGCCGGTGACGGGGGTTGGCGATGAGTTCGACCGGCTCTCCGAAAATCTCAATGCCATGCTGGCCAGGATCGCCACGCTCAATGAAGGCTTGAAGCAGGTTTCCGACAACATCGCGCATGATCTGAAGACGCCGCTGACCCGGCTCCGCAACCGGGCCGAAGCGACGCTTTCGGGCAAGCAAAAGCCCACCGACTACCGGCGGGCACTGGAAGGCACCATTGCCGAGTCGGACCAGTTGATAAAAACCTTCAACGCCATCCTGATGATTTCCCGGCTGGAAGCTGGCTACTCCTCGGAGAACACCAACCGCGTCGATCTGGCGGAGGCCGTGCGCGATGTCGTCGAACTCTACGAGCCGGTGGCGGAAGAGGCAGGCGTGTCGCTGGAAGCAGACGCGCCCGAGGCGGTGTCCGTCAACGGCAACCGCGAACTGATCGGTCAGGCGCTGTCGAACATCGTCGACAACGCCATCAAATATTCGACCGGTGCCAATGCCCAGCCGGCGGTGCGCGTCACGCTCGAGCGAGCCGGTACGGACGTTCGCCTGTCTGTTGCCGACAATGGACACGGCATTCCCGACGATGGCGACCGGGCGCGGGCCACGGAACGTTTCGTGCGGCTGGAGAAGAGCCGTTCGCAGCCGGGTTCCGGTCTTGGCCTCAGCCTCGCCAAGGCGGTCATGACGTTCCACAATGGCCGGCTTGAACTCTTGCCTGGCAATCCCGGATTATCCGTGGTCATGAGTTTCCCAGCACGGGAGGATCACTGATGAGCACGGCTGCGAGGGCGAAAGATTGGCTGCTGAAGCCGGCGACCAGCCTGGCTCCGCTGGACGAAGACCGTGCGCGGCTGGAACTGGCCGAGATCGCTTCCGCGGCGCGCGAAGAAGGACTGACGCGGCTGGCCAAGTTCCTGGCCGGCAAGGGCGAGGGCCAGGATTTCCTTGCTGCCGTCTTCGATCTGTCGCCGTTCCTGCGCGATACCGCACGTCGCCGGCCGCAAATCCTGGACGGGCTGTTCGAGCAGACGATCGAGGCTCGACTGAAGGTGATCGGCGCCGCCATCGACCAGGTGCATCTAGCCGAAGCAGTCTCGGAATCCGGCTTGATGATGGAGCTGCGCCAGTGGAAGGCGGAGGCGCATTTCCTCATCGCGCTGGCCGATCTTGCCGGCGAGGCCGAAACGGCGCTGACGGTCCGGCGGTTGAGCGACCTCGCAGACGCCTGCACCCGCGCCGCCGTCGACTTCCTGCTGCGCGACGCGCATAGCGAGGGCAAACTCAAACTGCCGGATGTCGGCAATCCGTCGAAACAGTCGGGCTGGATCCTGCTCGGCATGGGCAAGCTCGGCGCGCATGAGCTGAATTTTTCCTCCGACATCGATCTGGTGGTTTTCTTCGATCCGGAAGCGCCCGCCGTCGTCGATCCGCTCGACGCCACCGAGTTGTTTTCGAGGCTGACGCGCCGCCTGGTGCGCATCCTGCAGGACCGCACCGAACACGGTTATGTCTTCCGCACCGATCTGAGACTGCGCCCAGACCCCGGTTCGACACCGCTGGCGATCCCGGTCGAGGCGGCACTGCGCTACTACGAGGCGCGCGGCCAGAACTGGGAGCGCGCCGCGATGATCAAGGCACGCCCGGTGGCGGGCGATCTGGCCGCGGGTGCGGCCTTCCTCAAGGAGTTGCAGCCCTATATCTGGCGCAAATACATGGACTACGCGGCGATTGCCGACGTCCATTCGATCAAGCGCCAGATCCACGCCCACAAGGGCCATGGCGAGATTGCGGTCAAGGGCCACAACGTCAAGCTTGGCCGCGGCGGCATTCGAGAGATCGAGTTCTTCGTCCAGACCCAGCAGCTCATCGCCGGCGGACGCTTCCCTGAACTGCGTGGCCGCGAGACCGTGCCGATGCTCGGCGAGCTTGCGACCGGCGGCTGGATCACCGCCGAGGCGCGCGATGCGCTTGCCCGCCAGTACTGGTTCCTGCGACGCGTCGAACATGCCGTGCAGATGGTTGCCGACGAGCAGACGCACACGCTGCCGGAAGATGATGAAGGCTTGGAGCGTATCGCACGCATGCTCGGCTTTGCCGATGCTTCTGCCTTTTCTCAAGCGTTCCGTGCCTCGCTGCAGCAGGTCGAACGTCACTACGCGGCACTGTTCGAAACAGCACCCGAACTGTCGACCGGCATCGGCAACCTGGTCTTCACCGGCGATGTGGACGATCCCGATACGCTGCAGACCTTGCACGGGCTCGGTTTTCAGCGGCCAAGCGACATCTGCCGCGTCATCCGTGGCTGGCATTTCGGCCGCTATCGCCTCACCCAGTCGGCGGAGGCACGCGAGCGGCTGACGGAACTGACGCCGGCGCTGCTGCGCGCCTTCGGCCAGACGCGCCGGGCCGACGAAGCTCTGATGCGCTTCGACGAGTTTCTCGCCGGCCTGCCGGCTGGCATCCAGCTGTTCTCCCTGCTGCAGTCCAATCCTGCCCTGCTGAAGCTTCTGGCGACGATCATGGGGGCCGCCCCCCGGCTGGCGGCGATCATCACCCGCAGGCCGCATGTCTTCGATGGTTTGCTCGACCCGGCCATGCTCACCGAATTACCCGACCGCGCCTATCTGTCGGCGCGGCTTTCCGCCTTCGTCGAGGGCGACCGGCTTTACGAGGATGTGCTCGACCGGCTGCGCATTTTTGCCTCCGAGCAGAAATTCCTGATCGGTGGCCGGCTGCTCGCCGGCTCGATCGATCCGCGCCGGGCCG
>NZ_RZPH01000450.1:0-4584 GCF_004022825.1 Mesorhizobium sp. M7A.F.Ca.CA.004.04.2.1 | reverse complement strand
CGCCGACGATGACCCAGCCGAGCGCGACGCGCGCCTCGGCACCGGCGCCGCTCGCCAGCACCAGCGGCAGGCCGCCGAGCACGGTGCAGATCATCGTCATCATCACCGGCCGCACGCGGATGATCGAGGCCTGTTCGATCGCCTCGCGCACGCCAAGCCCGCGGTCGCGCAACTGGTTGGCGAATTCGACGATCAGGATGCCGTTCTTGGCCATGACGCCGACCAAAAGCACCAGGCCGATCTGGCTGTAGGCGTTGAGACTGGTGCCCGAGAGGAGAAGCGCGAAAATCGCACAGGCCAGCCCTAGCGGCACCGTCGCCATGATGATGACGGCGCTGACAAAACTTTCGAACTGGGCGGCCAGCACCAAAAGGATGATGACCAGCGCGAAGCCGAAAATGGTGACCATGGCGCTGTTGGTCTCGCCCAGCGTCGCCGCCTCGGCCAGCGGCAGGATGCGGCTGCCTGGCGGCAGCAGCGGCGTGGCGATTTGCTCGGCGCGGGTGAGCGCATCGCCAAGCGCGAAGTCGCCGCTGAGGTTGGACGTGATCGCCACAGAGGGCTGCTGCTGTTCGCGCGACAGCGACGGCGGCACGGCGCGTTCGGTCAGCGTGGCGATGGTCGACATCGGCACGAAACGTCCGTCGGCTGTTTTCAGGAAGATGTTCTCCAGATCCGTCGGATCGTTGATCGGATTGGTGGTCGAGACCAGCTTCACGCCGTAGCTGCGGTCGGCGATGTAGACGTCGACGACGTCGTTGCCGTCGAGCATGGCCTGCAGGGTGTTGGCCAGTCCCGATATGTCGATGCCGAGGTCAGAGGCGCGCTCGCGGTCGATGGCCACGGCGAGTTGCGGCTGCGTCGGGTCGATGGACAGGCGCGGTGTCTGGAAGCGCGGGTCCTTCTGCATCTCGGCGATGATCTTCACGGCGGCATCGCCGAGCGCCTTGCGGTCGTTGCCGACCAGCGCGAACTGCAGGCCGTTGCCGGCGCCGCGGATACCGAGGCTGTTGGGCTGGACCGGGAAGATGCGCACGCTCGGCACCTGCCTGGTCAGCTGGCTGATCTCGGCCATGATCTCCTGCTGGCTGCGGCTGCGCTCGTTCCACGGCGCCAGCGTCATCACCATGAAGCCGGAGTTGTAGGAGCCGTTCTGGCCGGCGTTCTCGAAAGTGCTGCGGATCTCGCCGGAATCGCGCATCGGCTGGATCAGTCTCTCGATCTTCTGCATCTGCTGCGTTGTGTAGTCGAGGCTGACGCCTTGCGGGGCGCTGATGCGCAGAAGCACGGCAGCGCGGTCCTCGGTCGGCGTCAGCTCCTGGCGGATGGTGCCGAACAGCGTGAAGGCGGTGCCGGCGAACAGCACCGCGACCAGAAGCACGATCCATGGCGCGTCGAGGCAGGCGTGCAGGCTGCGCTTGTAAGCCGTATTGAGCGCGCCGCCGATGCGGGCGCCGATGCCATGGCCACCTTCGTGGTGGAGCGATGCGCCGGTCAGCATGCGCGAGGCGAGCATCGGGCACAGCGTCAACGCGACCACGCAGGACAAGAGCACCGACATGGCAAGCACGAAGCCGAATTCGCGGAACAAGCCGCCAGTCTGGCCGGGCAGGAACGAAATCGGCACGAAGACGGCGACCAGCGTCAAGGTGGTGGCAATAACGGCAAAGAACACTTCCTGCGCGCCAAGCACAGCGGCCGCACGCGGTCCCATGCCTTCGTTGCGTCGTCGCACAATGTTTTCGAGCACGACGATGGCGTCGTCGACGACCAGGCCGGTCGCCAGCACCAGCGCGAGCAGGGTCAGGATGTTGACCGAGAAGCCGGCCAGATAGATGGCGGCGATGGTGCCGATCATGGCGACCGGCATCGCCAGGCCGGGGATCAGCGTCGCGCGCCAGTCTAGGAGAAACACATAGATGACGATCAGCACCATGGTGACGGACAGGCCGAGCGCGATCTCGACCTCGTGCACCGCGCCCTTGACGAAGACCGCGTCGTCGCTGGTGATCTTGATCGACATGCCCTTGGGCAGGTTTTCCTGCAGCTTGGCGACGGCGGACTGGACGCCGGTCGAGATGTCCAACGTGTTCGATTCCGCCTGGCGGATGATGCCGATGCCGATGCCGGTCTTGCCATCCGAGCGCAATGTGGTCTGGCCAACGTCGGGGCCGAGTGTGACGGTGGCGACATCGCGGATGCGCGTCGTGCCGCCGATGATGATGTTTTCGAACTCTCCCGGCGTGGTGACGTCGGCAGTCGTGCGGACGATCAGGTCCTGGTTGGTCGTGGTGATCGAACCTGCGGGGGAATCGAAGGCGACCGAGGCAAGGGCGGCCCTGAGGTCGGCAACCGTGAAGCCGAGGCTGGCCAGCTTGTTCTGATCGACGTCGATGCGGAAGATCTTGTCGCGGTCGCCATAGACCTGGACGTCGGCAACGCCGGGCACGGCGGCCAACTCGTCCTCGATCTGGTCCTGGACCACCACGGTCATGTCCTGGATCGACATGTTGTCCGAGGTCACCGCCAGCCGCATCACCGGGTCGGAATTGGCGTCGGCCTTGACGATGCGCGGCGGATCGGCGGTGTCCGGCATCTGGTTGGCGACGCGGCCGACGGCATCACGCACGTCCGAGGCGGCGACATTCAGATCGACGCCATCGTTGAACTCGATGGTGACGCGGCTTGAGCCGAATGAGGAAGACGACGAGATCGACTTGACGCCGGAGACGCGGGCGACGGCGCCCTCGATGGTGTCGGTCAGCTCGCGATCGACGGTCTCGGCCGCCGCGCCCTCGAAGGTGGTGGAAACGGTGACGACCGCGCGATCGACATCAGGCAGTTCGCGGATCTCGACGCCGTAGAAGGCGGCCAGGCCGGCGACCGCAATCAGTGTGTTCAGCACGAAGGCCATCACCGGCCTGCGGATGAACAGGGCGGTGAAGCCGGTCTCGCTGGCAGTGTTGGCGGGGCTGGTCATGTGCCTGCGGCGGCGTCCGCGGCGCGCTGCTCTTCACCTGCAAGGCGGACCGCGCCGCCCTCGCTGACGCTCTGGGTGCCCTCTGTGACCACCATGTCGCCATTGTCGATCTCGGCGTCGATCAGCACGGTCTCGGTGTTGCGCTGTATGATGCGCACCGGGACCCGCCTGGCCTTGCCATCCTCGATCTGCCAGACATAGGCGCCGTCCGACCCCCACAGGATCGCCAGCGGGCTGACGGCCGGATAGATTTGCCCCGGAAATTTCATGGTGATGCCGAACGACATGCCGGCGCGCAACGAATCCGCAGGGTTGGCGATCTTGGCCTTGACCAGCAGGGTGCGGCTCTTTTCATCGATGTGGTTGTCGATGGCCGAAACGGTGCCGCTATAAGCGTTGCTGGGATTGGCGATCGGCGTCGCCGTCAATTGTGCGCCGACCTTGACGGCGGCAGCGAAGCGCTCGGGCACTAGGAAATCGACCAGGATTGAGGACCGGTCGTCGAGCGTGGCGATGGCCGACTGGTTGGTGACATAATTGCCGGCCGAGATCGGCAGGATGCCGACGGTGCCAGCGATCGGTGCCAGTATCGACCGGCGCTGCAGCGCCAGTTCCGCATCCTGAAGCGCCAGCTTGGCGCCGGCCAAGACCACTTCGGCATCGGCCACTGCGACTGGTGTCGCGGCATTGGAGGCACGAAGCGACCTGACGCGGTCGAGTTTGGCCTGCGCATCCTGCAAGGCGAGCTTGGCGCGGTCCTGAGAGATCACTTCGGTCTCGGAATCCAGGGTGGCGAGGATCTGTCCCTTATCGACATGGCTGCCGGATTCGACCAGCAGTTCGGCGAGGCGGCCGGAGCTGTAGGGATTGACGGTCACCGAGGCGTTGGCACGGCCGGTGCCGATTGCCTGCAGGCGGTCGTTGATAACAGCCGAAGTGGCCGCAAGGGCGACCACGTTCACCCGCTGGTTGCCGCCATTACGGCCGTTTGCCTGCTTCGCGTTGGCGGTGCCGGTCTCAGCCGGGGGCGTTGCCGCGGAGGCCCAGTCGATGCCCCAGCGTGCCAGCACGTCCGGCGCGCCGGGATAAAAGCGCAGCCAGGCGGCTGCCGCCACCACCAGCACCACAAGTGCAAAAAGTATCTGTTTCCAGGCGGCCATCGGCACTCCGGTTGGTAAAACAATCCTTCCGTCTACCGGTTTCCCGAATGAAGCAGACGCAGCGAGGCTATTGTAAGGCAAAGAAGCCGCCTCGATATCGCGTCTTTATGACAATTCTCCGGGGGCTGCGCACATTAAATATATGTAACCTTTGAGAAAATATGCGTAACGCTTTGGATCGTCGCACAGGCACTAACGCAGACTTTCCATCTCGCGAATGCGTTTGGCGCCTTCTGCTTCCAGTTGCCTGGTGACGGCGCCGATCAGCGTTTCGGCGACAACGAAAAGGGCAGCCGAAGAGTCCCATGCCGACGGCACCGCGGTTCGTCCGGCGATAACATGACGAGCAAAGCGGGCGATCGGCGACAGCCACTGGTCGGTGAACAGCACGATCTGGACGCCACGCTGATGCGCCTTCTCGGCGAAGCGGACGAGGCTGTCCTG
>NZ_RZPH01000044.1:0-13442 GCF_004022825.1 Mesorhizobium sp. M7A.F.Ca.CA.004.04.2.1 | reverse complement strand
TCCGGTCGAGATGGTCAAAAAGACGATGTCGCGACCTTGCCCGGCGCCGAATTTGTATTCCCCCCAGGCAGCCGCCTGGGCATCGTTGAACGCACAGACCGGTTTGCCGAAAACAGCGGATGCCCTTTCGACCAGCGGGTAGTCATCGGGAATGCCAAGGGTTGCCGGATTCAATGCCGACCAGCGTCCATCCTGCACCAGTCCGGTCACCGCAATGCCGATGCGGCTGAAGCGGCTCGACCAGGCTGACGTGCTTTGCGCGAGGGATGCCAGCCAGGCGTCGGGTCCAGCCTCTCGCGCGGTCCGCACGATCTTGTCCTCGATCACCGTGCCATCGCTGACCAGCGCGGCCATGGTCTTGGTTCCCCCGATGTCGATGCCTAGGACGGATGGGCCCAGGACGGATGGGCCCAGAACGGTTGGGCCCAGGACACTTGTGCCAAGGGCGGTTTGCGCGCCCCTCGCCGCATAGGCGTCGGAAAGCGCCTGGTGGAACCATGAGGTGACGTGCTCGGTACGGGTGATCGCCGAGCCGACAACCACGGCACAGGCGCCGGCGCGCGCGGCGGCAGCCGCCTGCTCAGGCGACCGGATACGCCCTTCGGCAATGACGTAGGGGGTCAGGGTTCGCATTTCAGCGATGAGGGCGATATCCGGATCCTGCGGCTCCGGCCCGCCGACATAGCCGGAAAGCGTCGTGCCGACGAAATCGACACCCGCGGCAAGGGCCCGGCGCGCATCGTCAAGGCAAGAGCAATCGGCCATGGTCAGCTTGTTCCTGGCCTTGACGGCTTTCACAAGCGCTTCGACAGGAACGGGACGGACACGCTCCGTCGCATCGAAAGCGATGATATCGGCGCCCGCCTCGGCCAGGGCCTCGACATCGGCCAGATAGGGTGTGATGCGCACCGGGCTGTCGGTGAGATCGCGCTTGACGATACCGATGATCGGCACGCGGACGGTCAGGCGGGCGGCCGCGACATAGGGCACGGATTCGATGCGCAGGGCCTTGGCTCCGGCTTCAACAGCGGCCCTGGCAAAGCCCGTCACGAATTGCGCACTGTCCATCGGGCCGCCGGGAACCGGCTGGCAGGACACGATGAGACTGTTGGCAATGTCTTCCCGCTGCACGTCGGCACTCCCTTGTCGCCATCACGATAAATGGAAAATACCAGATTACAACCAGTTCATAACTGGTATTATCTTTGCAGCTCGAAGACGAAATCGTAGACGTCTCCTTTGTAGCGTGTCTCGCAGTATTCCACGATCTGTCCGTCGGCGAGAAAGCAGCGGCGCTCGGTCATCAGCAGCGGTGCGCCCGCGTCACAATGAAGGTGCTTTGCATCCTCCAGCGATGCGCCGCGCGAGCGCATGCGCTGGATTGCCCTCTGAGGCAGGAAGCCGCGTGCATCAAGCGCTTCATAAAGGGAATCCTGAACCATCCCGGGCGAAGGAAGGAAGCGAACCGGCACGGCCGAGACCTCGACGGCGATCGGCGCGCCATCGGCTGTCCGCACACGACGCATGCGAACCACATTGGTATTGCCTGCAATACCCAAGGCCATCATTTCGGCCGGGGATGGGCGGCTTATCTGCTTGGAAAGCCATAGACATCCAGGCTTCAGGCCGCGCGCCAGAATGTCCTCCGAAAAGCTCGTCAGCGTCGAAAGCGATTTTTCGACCCGCGACCCGATCTCGGTTTTGGAACCATGCCGGCGATTGAGCTGCCCTTCCTCTTCGAGCAGCGCCAGGGCCTTTCTCACAGTGACTCGCGAGATCGACAGGGCTTCCGCCAGAACCCGCTCGCCTGGCAGAACCGCGCCGGCTTTCAACGCGTTGGAGCGGATCGTCGCCTCGATCGCCGATTTCAACCGTCTGTAAAGCGGCACATCGGACGCTGTCGCTTCCATTTCCCGACTGACAAGCCCGATCAGGTTCACGGTTGTCATTGCCCTTCCTCCCGCGCGAGAAGCACCCAGGATCAAAACATTCCTGACTGGACCTATACTGGTATTATCAATCCGGTGCAAACGGCCAGCGGACGGTGCTTCGCCGCGCCCTCAGCGCATCACGATCCCTTAGCGAACCCTCGGTGACAGCTTCATGGAGATGCGATCGCAGGCAGCCCGCAGGACCTCCAGAGTATAGGCATGGCGGCTTTCACGCGTATGGCGATTGATATAGGCGACGATGATGGAGGCGACGGCACTGCCGTCCGGCCCGATGACCGGACAGCAGATATCGGTGATGCCGACGAAGTCGCGGCTCTCGCGCATCCAGTAGCCGTCCGCGCGGATGGTACGAAGCTGCTTTTCCAGCGCGTCACGATCCAGCGGCGCCGGTGAATGCGCCGCACATTCATCGATCATCCGCGCTGCGACCTTTGGTGACTGGAAGGCAAGTATCACATGGCCGGAGGTCGCGTCGGTGGCCAGGCGGCCGTAGCCGAGGCGCAGCGTGAACGCCATGTCCTCGCCGCCGGGAGCGGCCGCGGTCACGACGGTCAAGCCATGATTGAAGACGACCAGGTGCGGCGACTGATTTGAGTCCCCGGCAATCTGCGTCAGCTCGGGCATGGCGGCGGACATGAGATCCTGAGCGCTCGGCGTGTGCAGCCCCAGCTTGAAAAGCTTGTCGGTCAACGAATAGGCGTCGGTCTCGGCGTTGCGCTCGATATATTGACGCTCCTGCAGCGCGATCAGCATCCGGAAAATCTCATTCTTCGAACGGCCGAGGCCTTCCGCGATCTCCTTCATCGTCAAGGGCGCCCGCGCCTCCGCCAGCAGTTCCAGGACATCCAGACCCTTGGTCAGCGCCGGGGCCGAATAGGTCGGTTTGCCACTCTCTTTTGCGTCATCTGCCATTCGAAGAATCCCCGGTGGTCCCGCACGATAGAGACAAGAAATCGGAATTGCCATTGGTTTTATATCCAAACTTGACACCATATATAAAACTGACATGATGACGGGGACAATGAATTTCGAGGCCGACCCGATGACCGTCCAGAGACCTGCAAACACTGTCCGCGCGACCATCATTCCCCGGAACAACAGTGTTTACACGTCCGTCGATTTCGATCGCGAGGGCAAGCAGATGGGCTTCTTCCATGTGCCCCAATCGCCGCACGACGATGCCTGGGGCACGGTCCGCGTTCCGCTCGCCGTCATCAAGAACGGTGACGGTCCGACGGTCCTGATCGAGGGTGGCAACCACGGCGACGAATATGAGGGGCCGATCGCGCTCGGCGAGCTTCTGCGCGAGATCGATCCACGGGATATTGCCGGACGCATCATTGCGATTCCGGCCATCAACATTCGGGCCGTCGAGGCCGGCACCCGCACCTCCCCGGTCGACGGGTTGAATTTCAACCGCAGTTTTCCGGGCGATTTCAACGGCACGCTGACAAGCCAGATCGCGGCCTATGTGCATGACATCCTGTTTCCGAAGGCCGACTACTTCCTGGATCTCCATTCCGGCGGTTCGTCCCTGATGATCCTGCCGAGCGCGATCATCGAGCCCTCCCCGACCGCGCAGGGGCATCGCAAGAACATCAAGGCGACGCTCGCCTTCGGGGCACCGACCGTTGTCATGGTCGACAATCTCGGTGAAACCCGGACCTCGACCGCGTCCGCCAACCACCAGGGACTGATCGTCATCGGCAGCGAGATGGCCGGCGGCGGCCTTGTCAGTCCGGATGCGCTGGCCATCTGCCGCAGGGGCATCCGCAATGTGCTGAAACATGCAGGTGTCCTGAAAGGCGCGCCTGACATCGCCCCTGGCGCCAACGCGCGCGTGCTCAAGGTTCCCGGAAGCGAAGGTTATCTGCTTTCCGAGGAGGACGGTGTCTTCGAACCCTTGAGCCCGCTCGGCAGTGCCGTCAGCAAAGGCGACCTTGCCGGACGCATTCACTTCCTCCACACGCCGTCACGCGCGCCCATCGATCTCCTTCACCCCATCGACGGCATCGTTTTCGCCAAGCGTCAGCCCGGCCGCGTGCGTCCGGGGAATTGCTGCTTCGTGCTTGCCAACGAATATCCGGAGGCACTGACCGATGAGCCATGAGGACATCATGGCGGCTGCCCGGCGCATTGCCCCCTTCATACGGCGCACCCCGGTCGTCAAGCTCGACCATGCCACGGGCGCAAACCTTCAAAATGATGTCTATTTGAAACTGGAATGCCTCCAGGTGAGCGGCTCCTTCAAGATCAGGGGCGCCACGAACCGGGTTAAAACGCTCGAGCCAAGCCGGATCGAAAACGGACTGATCGCCGCATCCGGTGGCAATCACGGCCTGGCCACCGCCTATGTGGCTGCCCGGGCCGGCGTTCCCGCCACCATTTACCTGCCGAACAATGCAAGCCCGCTGAAGGCGGAAAAGCTTCGCAAATGGGGGGCTGACGTTCGCTTCGAAGGCAATGTCTGGGATGAAGCGCATGAGGCTGCATCGGCCGAGGCAAAGGCGTGCGGCGCCTTCTACATGCATCCCTTCGCCGATGCGCAGATCGTGTCCGGTCAGGGAACCGTGGCGCTGGAGATGGTCGATCAGATTCCCGATGCCGACATCTACATCGTGGCGATCGGCGGTGGCGGGCTCATCAGCGGCATGTCCGAAGTCCTGAAGCACGTCAAACCCGAAGCCAGGATCATCGGTGTCGAGCCGACCGGTTCACCGACCCTTCACGCCTCCCTGGCTGCCGGCCGTGTGGTTCGCTTGCCCGAGATAACGACGAAGGTGGCGACCATGGCCTGCGGCCGCACGGACGAAAGCATCTACGAGATCGTCGCCAAGCACGTCGACGACATTGTCCTTGTCGAGGATGCGGACATGCAGAAGGCCGCTGAATTGCTCTGGTTCGAATTCGGCATCGCCGCCGACCTCAGCGGCGCGGCATCGCTGGCCGCCTTGATGAGCGGCGCTTTCAAGCCACCGCGCGGCGCCCGCATCGCCGGGCTTGTCTGTGGCGCCGGTGTCGAGGGCCTGAATGGCTGAGGTTGAGCAAGGCCGGTCCACGCAGACGCGGCCCTGACATGAATACGGCACGAGTGCCGCGAAATACCGCCGGAATGCCTGTCACTGGGACGGTCGTCGTGCGGGACATGAAAAAGAGGCGAAGAATCGTCCTGTCGCAACAAGAGGAGAACTGAAACATGCGCATTTCCCTGAAAGCATCCATTGCTCTGCTCGCACTCGCCATCGCGACGCCCTCGCTTGCCGCGGAAAAGGTTTTGGGGCTTGCGGCAATCGACCTGCAGAACTCCTTCTTCGTCCGCATGAAGGAAGCGGGCGACGTGGCTGCCGCCGACTATGGGGTGAAATCCACTTGGCAGAGCGCCGAGGGCAGTCTGGAAAAACAGGTCAGCATCATCGAGAATTTCATCAATCAGGGCGTCAGCGCGATCCTGATCGATCCGATCGACAAGAACGCGGTCATTCCGGTCATCCAGAAAGCCACCGCCGCCGGCATTCCGGTGATCACCATGGGCAACAAGGTCGAGGCCGGCTCGAACTATTCGACGCTCTATCCGGACTACGACAACATGTCGATGGTTGCCCGCGCGCTCGGCAAGTCGCTTGGCGGCAAGGGCGAAGTCGCCCTGCTTGTCGGTTCGCGTGGCAACTTCGTGTCCGACACGCGCGAAAAAGGCTTTGTCGAAACCCTGAAAAAGGAGTTTCCGGACATCAAGGTTGTCGGCATCGAGCCGACCGGCTGGGACGCAGCCAAGGCAACCAATGCCGCCCAGACCTGGCTCACCACCTATCCGGATCTGAAGGCCATCGGCTGCATCTCCGACAGCCTTTGCCTGGCCGCCGATTCCGTTGCCAGCTCGATGGGAACCCAGTTGCTCTACGGCGGCTATGACGGCGACGCCGAGATGAAGCCGCTGATCGACGACGGCAAGATGGTGATGGACGTGCTGACCGGCGCCTATCGTGTCGGCTACTGGAACATCGCCGTTGCCGCTCGTCTGGCCAACGGCGAAAAGCTGCCG
Source organism: Mesorhizobium sp. M7A.F.Ca.CA.004.04.2.1 (assembly GCF_004022825.1). Lineage (NCBI taxonomy): Bacteria > Pseudomonadati > Pseudomonadota > Alphaproteobacteria > Hyphomicrobiales > Phyllobacteriaceae > Mesorhizobium > Mesorhizobium sp. M7A.F.Ca.CA.004.04.2.1. The sequence continues at coordinate 7,451 of NZ_RZPH01000044.1, read as the reverse complement.
CAGGATCTCTACATGCCGACCTATTTCGTGACCTCGGATGCGACGGCCGCGAAGCTCAAGGCGGATGGCCTCACCTTCGAATACATCAACACCGACAAAGAGGCGGTGGAAGCCAAGAACTATACCGAGCAACTCGGTCCCAAGGTTCCGGCGACCGCCATGACCCTGGCAAAGTAACAGCCTAAAAGCGGCTCAAGCGCCGGATGACGTATCATCCGGCGTCCCCTTTTCCTGACGATCGCCGTCGCCGCTCCGTGGTGACCGCGCATGATGCTCGATAAGAGGACCGACCCATGTTCCAGTCCTGGACCTCTCCGTTACTGCGGCGCAACGAACCGGTTCTCATCGCGGTGCTACTGGTCGCCATCGCCGTCTTCGGCTGGATCGATCCGCGTTTTCTGTCGACCGGCAATCTTGTCAGCATCGCGCAGCAGAGTGCGGTCATCGCCCTCATCTCCTTTGCCATGACGGCCGTGATCATCGCGCGCGGCATTGATATTTCCGTCGGCAGCAATCTTGCCTGCTCCGGCATCGCAGCGGGTCTTGCCTACACGGCAACCGGCTCGGCGAGCTTGAGCCTTCTCGCCGCGATCGGTGGCGGTGCCGCAATCGGTCTGCTCAATGGAACGCTGATCGGCTTTGCCGGCATCTCCCCATTCATCGCAACGCTCGCCACCATGGCGTTTGCGCGCGGCCTGGCGCTCAGCCTCTCCGGCGCATCCAGCATCGCGATCGCCGATCCGGTCCTGCTTTTCGCGGGACGCGAGACGATCGGCCTCCTGCCGGTCTCCGTCATCATCGCCGCCATCTGCCTGGGCCTCTGGTGGTTCGTGCTCAATCGCACGGTGTACGGGCGCTGGATCTATGCGGTCGGCGGCAATGCGGGCGCGGCGCGGGCCTCACTGGTTCCCGTCGACCTCGTGCGCATTTCCGTCTATCTGATTGCCGGCGCAACGGCCGGGCTCGGCGCGATACTCACCATCGGCCGCCTTGGTTCGGCACAGCCGCTTGCCGGCACCGGGCTCGAATTTACAGCCATTACAGCCGCGATCATCGGCGGCACGAAACTGTCCGGCGGCCAGGGCTCCATCTGGGGAACGGCGATCGGGGCGCTGCTGCTGGGCGTCATCAACACCGGCCTGTCCTTCCTGCAGGTGCCGCAGATCCTGATCTATTTCGTGACCGCGAGCCTCATTCTGGTGGCAGTTCTCACCAGCCAGCCGGAGAGTGTCGCCGCCCTGTTCAAGACCGGTGGCCGCAAGTCCACCCCGTCGCCCCGCAACATCGCCGCAACACCGGTCGGCAAACACAGCATCGCCTTGCGCGGGCTTGGCAAGTCTTTTCCGGGCGTCAAGGCACTCGATGGTGTCAGCTTTGCCGTCTCGGCCGGTGAGGTGGTGGGACTTGCCGGCGAGAACGGGGCCGGGAAATCGACGCTGGTGAAGTGCATTTCCGGTCTGCATCGCCCGGACGAGGGTGAGATCATGATCGACGGCAACGCCGTCCAGTTCCACTCCCCCAGCGACGCCAAGGGCATCAGCGTCATCCATCAGCATTTCAGCCTTTCGCCGGACCTGACGGTGGCCGAGAATCTCTTCATCGGCCGCGAACCGCATACCCGCCTGGGATTTCTCGACCGGGCCCGGATGCGGCGCGATGCGAAATCCATCATGGACGAGCTGTCGCTCGATATCGACATTGGCGCGGAGCTGCGAACGCTTTCCGTCGGGCACCGGCAGATGGTGGAAATTGCCCGTGCCGTTCTGTCCGATGCCTGGTTCTTCATCATGGACGAGCCGACCAGCGCGCTCTCCAACCGCGAGCGCGATCAGCTCTACGACCTGATCGACAGGCTGAGAGCTCGCGGCGCCGGCATCCTCTACATCTCCCACAAGATGGAAGAGATCTTCAGCCAGTGCGACCGCGTCGTCGTTCTGCGTGACGGGCGCTTCATCGGCGAGCGCCAGACCCGCCAGACCAGCGAGGCCGAGATCGTCTCGATGATGGTCGGGCGCGATGTCGGCGACATCTTCCCCTATCTCGAAGCGCAAGTCGGCGAAACCGCGATCGAAATCAGCAACATCTCCGATGGCAAGCTCTTGAAGTCGGCCACGCTCAGCGTGTGCAGGGGCGAAATCGTCGCGCTCGCCGGCCTGATGGGAAGCGGCCGCTCCGAGGTGCTCAGGCTGATTGCCGGCCTCGAGACCATGCATGGCGGCACGCTCAGAATTTTCGGCGGGCAGCAGACCGGCGGCGACACCAAGGCCGCCAATCGCGCCGGCATCGTCTACATACCCGAAGACCGGCACCTGGAAGGATTCGTCGGCACGATGTCGATCAGGGACAACCTGTCCCTCGCCTGGATTCGCGACAACAGTCACTTCGGCCTGCTGAGACCTCGCCGCATCCTGGCACTCGCCCGCGATCTCATCGGCTCACTCGGCGTGCGGCCGGCCCAGCCCGACAAAATGACCATCGAGCTTTCGGGCGGCAATCAGCAGAAGGTCGTCATCGGCAAATGGCTTGCCACCAAACCGAAGATCATCCTGCTCGACGAGCCGACACGCGGCGTCGACGTCGGCGCGAAGTCCGAACTCCATCACCTGATCGCAAGATTGAAGGCCGAGGGCGCGGCGATCCTCATGGTGTCGAGCGAGTTGCCCGAGGTTCTCGGCGTTGCCGACCGCATCGTCGTCATGCGCGAAGGCCACTCTGTCGGCACGCTGGCTCGTGGGGCGACGGAAGAAGACGTGATGACGCTGGCCTTCGGTGATCGCACGATCACACCGCCAGCCTGCGCACCCCGGCCAGCATTCAACCTTGCACCATGCCTGTAAGGAGAACCCTTTGAGCAAACTGAAGATCGCCATTGTCGGTGCCGGCTACATGGGCCTCCTGCATGCGCAGGTGGTTGCCGCGAGCCCTGTCGCGGAACTGTCGGCATTCGTTGATCCGAATGCTGCCACGGGGAGCAAGGCCGCGTCCGATTTCGGTGCCCGGCATTTCCGCGATGCCGCCACCGCGCTGGCCGCCAATGCCGCCGACGCCTATATCGTGGCGGCACCCGACACGCTGCATGAAGACGTCTGCCGCACGCTGCTCGATGCCGGCAAGCCGGTGCTGCTCGAAAAACCGATGGCTCACGATCTTTCCGCTGCCAAGGCGATTGCTAGAGCGGCGGAGAGAAACGGCGCGCGCCTGTTGGTCGGCCACATCCTGCGGTTCGACCCGCGCTATTGCGAGGCCGCGGCAGCGGTGAAATCCGGGCGGATCGGCGAGCCGATCCACGGCAGCAGCGGCCGTTTCACCAATCGCGAAGTCGGTCTTCGCATGAACGGAAACTCGAGCGTCTGCTTCTACCTCGGCGTGCACGACGTCGATGCGCTGCAATGGATCTCAGGTTCGGACATCATCGCCGTCTACTCTCGGCCCGTCGCCAAGCTCATGCCTTCGCTCGGAGTTCGATCCGAAGACGCGATCTTCTCCACCGTCGAGCTGTCGAACGGAATGAGCGGACAGCTCTATTTCGGCTGGACGCTGCCACCGACCGTTCCGACCGGCATCTGGGCACGCACGGAAATCATCGGCACGGAAGGCATGATCGACCTCGACGTGCGCGACCACGGTCTACGCATCCTGTCGCGTGGACAGTGGTCGCAACCCGACGCCCTGCACTGGCCGACCGTCAATGGCCGTATCACCGGGGATCTCTTCGAGGAGGTCCACCATTTCATTTCGGCGGTTCGCGACGACACCCCTTTCGTGATGCCGGTCGGCGACGCCCTGCGCGCCGTCGCCGTCAATGATGCCATCCTGCGCAGCGTCAAATCAGGCCTGCGCGAACCGGTCGAAGATTGGCACATCCGATGAGAGGATCCTCATGACCCGCCAACAGAACATCTGGTGCAGGCGCTTTCTCGACCTCTCGCCATTGATCCTGCTGGTCATCCTGCTGGCGATCTTCGCGCTCATCGACGCCCGCATCGTTTCAACCGCCAGCCTCATCAACATCGTCGCCCAGGCGACCCCGATCGCCATCCTGGCGCTTGGGGCTCTAATCGTTCTGCTGACGGCGGGCATCGACCTGTCCGCCGGCGTCGGCGTCGCCTTCTGCGCCGTCTTCATCGCCAGCCTGATCGACGGCGGCGCCAGCCTGCCGCTTGCCCTGCTCGTCGGCTTTGCCGTGATGGTGGTGATCGGCCTCGCGAACGGCGCCGTTATCGCACTGTTGAAGATACCGCCCTTCGTGACGACACTGGCCACAATGGTCGCGCTGCAGGGCGCAACGCTTGCGGTTGCCTCCAAAGGCGTCCTGATGCTGAAGGATCCGACGCTTCGCGCGGTCGGCATCGAGCGCAGCTTCGGCATTCCCAATGTCATCTTCGCAACACTGCTGATCGTCGCCGTAGCAGCAATCCTGATGCGGCACAGCCGTTTCGGGCTGCGTACCTATGCGCTCGGGTCGGATGCCGGAGCCGCGGAACTTGCCGGCATCCCGGTGACGAAACACACGATCCTCGTCTATTGCGCCTCCAGTATCTTCGTCTTCCTGACGGCTGTGATCATGATCAGCCGGGTGCCTGTCGTGACGCCCAATATCGGCGGTACCTCGCTGCTTCTGGACGCGATCGCCGCTGCCGTGCTCGGCGGCACCAGTATCTTCGGCGGACGGGGAACGGTGTGGGGCGCGGTCGTCGGCGCCCTGATCGTCAGCCTGCTGACGACGGCGCTTCGGGTGTTCGGCACGGACCCGTCCAGCCTCGAACTCTACAAGGGGGCAATCATCATGGTCGCTCTCCTGGCCGATTCCGGCATGACCTACGCCAAGGCCCGGCTTGTCGAGGCAGCACGATGAGCGAGCCAGTTCCGGCATTGCCGATCCCGCCTGGGTCCAGCTTTGCGCTGATGACCTCGCCGGATACGGAAAGACACGCGACAGCCGGCGTGCATAAACCCGTCGTCATTCTGCCGCTCGGCGCTGTCGAGCAACATGGCCCCCATCTGCCGCTCGGCGTCGATTGCTGGCTTGCGGAAGCGGTTGCGCTCGCCGCGGCGGAAGGACAGGCCTCCATGCGTGTCGCCGAACCTTTCGCCTATGGCTCGTCCGAGCATCATCGCTCCTTCTCCGGCACCATGAGCCTCAGCCCGCAGACCTTCATCGCCGTTCTCGTCGATCTCTGCACCTGCCTTGCCGAAGACGGCTTCCTGCCGGTCATGCTGAACGGCCATGGCGGAAACCGCGCCGCGATCCAGGTGGCGATCACCACCCTTGGCCAGCGTGGCATCGTCACCGCGGGTTTCTCGTATTTCGATCTCATCGCCGACGTGGCGGCGGAGGCCCTGCCCGATGCCGCTACAGGCACCGGTCACGCTTGCGCGCTTGAAACCTCGTTGATGATGCATGTGCTTGGCGACAGCGTTCGCCGCGATCTCATCCCGCCGGGCGGCACCCCGCCATCCTGGCCGGATCCTCACCTTTACGCCGCGCCGGCCGTCACCGTCTGGCGCCGTTTCGAAGCCATCCGCGGCAACGGCGTCATCGGTACGCCGTCGCAGGCGGGCGCGGAGGCCGGCAGCAGACTTTTCATCGCAGCCGTGGAACGCAGCCGCGCCGCCATTTTGAACATCCAATCCGAATTCGGCCAAAGGAACGCATGATGACAGTCCATTTCAAATCTTCTCTCGAAGGCCCCAACCTGCGCGGCATGGCGATCGTCTCGGAGCCGGAAGCAGCCGCCCGCATCGGCATCAACCGTATCGGCGGCGAGTGGATTGCCGGCAGCTCCGGCAAGTTCCTGAAAATCGACAGTCCGTCGACGGGCGAGCACCTCGGCTATCTCTCACTTTCCACCCGCGCCGATGTCGGCCGCGCGGTGAAAGCCGCCGAAGGCGCACGCGAGGCCATGCGCAAGATGGGAACCTTCGCACGCGCTCAACTGTGCATGCGCATCGCCGACGCGATCGACAGGCGCGCCGAGGAACTCGCGCGCCTGCTCTGCCTGGAACAGGGTAAACCCTTCCACAGCGAGGCAAAGGCCGAAGCATCGGCGGCAGCTCTCGGTTTCCGCAATGCGGCAGAGCAGATGAAGTGGCTGGAGACGGCGGCGTTTCCGCTTGCCGATGCCAACAAGCGCGCCTTCAGCTTCCTGCAGCCGAAGGGTGTCTTTGCCATCATCACACCTTGGAATTTCCCGCTCGCCCTGCCCTGCCTCTATTATCTCGGACCGGCCATCGCAACGGGCAACACCGTCGTCTGGGTGCCGGCGCCGACGACGTCGCTGATTGCCACGGCACTTGTCGAATGCTTCATCGAGGCGGGCCTGCCGGACGGCGCCATCAATCTCGTTCTGGGTGACGGTGCGGAGGTGGGCGACGAGGCGGTCGTTCATCCGGGCACCCATGCCATCGGCTTCACCGGCAGTTCTGTCACAGGCGCGACGATCGCCCGGCGTGGAGCGGGCAAGCCGCTTCTGCTCGAAATGGGCGGCAACGGTCCGACCATCGTGCTGGCCGATGCCGATATCGACATGGCCGCCGCCCAGGTCGGGGCCGGCTGCTTTGCCAATGCCGGGCAGATCTGCACGGCCACCGAACGCGTGCTGGTGCATAAATCCGTCCATGACCGTTTCATCGAAGGTCTCGTGAAAGCGGCCGCGCAGGTGAAAATGGGCGACCCTTTCGATCCCGCGACGACGATGGGTCCGATCAACAATGCGGTGGCCGTCGACAAGGTACTCAGCCACATCGCGGACGCCCGCGCGCGTGGCGCCGAGATCGTTACCGGCGGCAATGTGGCGTCGGGTTTTGCCACCAATCTCTATTTCGAGCCGTCGATCGTCACAGGACTGACCCGGGAAAGCCTGCTCAATGTCGAGGAATCCTTCGGGCCGATCGCACCCGTGCTGACCTTCGAGACCGACGAGGAGGCGATGGAACTTGCGGCGTCCAGCCCCTACGGTCTGTCGGCCGCGGTCTTCACCAGCACCATCAAGAACGCCTTTGCCTTTGCTGAAAGCCTGAAGGTCGGCATCGTCAACATCAACGAGATGAGCTGCTATTGGGAGCCGCATATTCCTGCCGGCGGCGCCGCCGGGACGCAGAGCGGCCTCGGCCGCACCGGGGGCCGGCACACGCTGATGGAAATGTGCGACCTGAAGACGATTACCGTGGATATCACCCGCTGACTCCAAGGCCCGCGCCTTGTGCGCGGGCTTGCCCTCGAGCTGTCAGATGGACCGGCGCAGGCTGTCGGCCATTTTTTCGCCAATCATGATCGAGGTGAGATTGGTGTTTGCCTGGCAATCGAGCGGCATGATCGACGCATCGATAACCCGCAGTCCTTCCAAACCGTAGACCCGGCATTCCGGATCGACCACGGCCTCGCCGAGCCTTCCCATGCAACAGCCTCCGATCCCATGCTGCGCATCGGAAGACTGCGCCAGCAGGAAATT
>NZ_RZPH01000449.1:0-4588 GCF_004022825.1 Mesorhizobium sp. M7A.F.Ca.CA.004.04.2.1 | reverse complement strand
GTCCGACACCGGCTCTTCGTCGCTGGAAAAGACATCTGCCTCGTCCTCCGCCTCGTCGGCATCCATACCTGGAAGAGGCGTGTCGGCGCGAGCCGGCTGGGAAGGCGCCGGCGTCGCCCTTTGCCAGCTCGGCTCGACCTTGGCGGCAGGTGGTGGCGCGGGCTGATAAGATTCAGGCTTTGCAGCGGGCGGTGCGGGCCAGGCCGATTCGGCCTTGGCCGGCTGCCGTGTATGGCTCGGCTGATTCTTGTTGCGATCGATCGATGAAAAGATGTGTTCCAGCTCCGCCAGCGGATCGGTCTCCGGCAGGCTCTTGGCATAGTCCCGCTCGACACTCGCGATCGCGTCTTCCAGCGAACGCATCTGCGTGGCTATGGCTTCGGCGGCCGGCGGCGGCGAATATTCCTCAAGCTTCTTCGCCAGCATGGTGCGAACGCTGGCATAGATGCGCGTACGCTTTTCCGGCGTCTCGTCGCCATGCTTGCCGAGCGCCTTTTTCAGAATAGCAACGTAATCTGCCATGCTTCAGTCGACCTGTATTTTGTTTCCGCGCCGGCCCCCGCAAATCGGCCGCGATGCCCGGAAAGGCTTCAGAAACTAGTCTTGAAACGGATCGGTCACAAGTATCGTGTCGTCGCGTTCCGGGCTGGTGGAAAGGAGTGCTACCGGGGCACCGATGAGCTCCTCGATGTAGCGGACATACTTGACGGCCTGGGCCGGCAGATCGTTCCAGCTGCGCGCGCCGGCAGTGGTGCCTTTCCAGCCCTCGAGCGTCTCGTAGACCGGTTCGACACGTGCCTGGGCGCCCTGGCTGGCCGGCAGATAATCGATCATCTCGCCGTCGAGACGATAACCCGTGCAGACCTTGATCTCGTCCAGCCCGTCAAGCACGTCGAGCTTGGTCAGCGCGATTCCCTTGATGCCGTTGACAGCGACGGCCTGGCGTACCAGCACCGCGTCGAACCAGCCGCAGCGGCGCTTGCGGCCGGTGACGACGCCGAATTCATGGCCGCGCGTGCCGAGGAATTCGCCGACCTCGTTCTTCTGCTCGGTCGGGAACGGACCCTCGCCGACGCGTGTCGTATAGGCTTTGGTGATGCCGAGCACATAGCCGATGGCGCCTGGGCCGACGCCGGAGCCGGCGGCAGCCTGTCCGGCAACCGTGTTCGACGAGGTTACGAACGGATAGGTGCCGTGGTCTATGTCAAGCAGCGTGCCCTGCGCGCCCTCGAACAGGATACGCTCGCCAGCCCGGCGCTTGTCGTCGAGGATCTTCCAGACCCGGTCCATATAGGGCAGGATGTCGTCGGCGACCGAGGTCAATTCCTGCATGATCGCGTCATGCGTGACTTCCGCATGGCCAAGCCCCCTACGCAGCGCATTGTGGTGCGTCAGCAGCCTGTCAACCTTCACGGGCAGTGTTTCCAAATCCGCCAAGTCCATCACCCTGACCGCGCGCCGGCCCACCTTGTCCTCGTAGGCGGGGCCGATGCCACGACGGGTCGTGCCAATCTTCGTCCCGGAATTGGATGCGGCGTCCTCACGGAATCCGTCCAGCTCCCGATGCAGGGACAGGATAAGCGCTGTGTTTTCGGCTATTTTCAGGCGATCCGGTGCGACTTCGACACCTTGCGCCTTGAGCTTGGCCACCTCGGCGACGAAAGCATGCGGGTCGAACACGACGCCATTGCCGATGATGGACAGCTTGCCCTGGCGCACGACGCCCGACGGAAGCAACGACAGCTTGTAAACCTTGCCGTCGACGACCAGCGTATGGCCGGCATTGTGGCCGCCCTGGAAACGCACCACGACATCGGCCCGCTCCGACAGCCAGTCGACGATCTTGCCCTTGCCTTCGTCACCCCACTGCGAGCCGACGACCACCACATTGGCCATGTTTCTTTTCCCTTGAGACGCCGCCAAGCGGCTTGAATATGGTTCGAAACGACAGGCCTCTATAACGTCAAGACCTCGCGAGCGCGACCTTTCTTTGCCGTCGAAAATGCCCTGAGGCACAACAATTTTCGGCTTTGACATCATTTACTTGGGCGAGTGACCGCAATAGGCCGGCAAACACCGCAGCTCCGGCGACTGGAATCCCGCGATGCATCGAAGCGCCTACATATTCCTGCTGCTCACCACCTTGCTCTGGGGCGGAAATTCGGTGGCCGGCAAGCTGGCGGTCGATCACGTCTCGCCGATGACGCTGGTCTTTCTGCGCTGGGTGCTGGCCGTGGCGATCATGCTGCCCATCGGCTGGAAGACCATCCAGAAGGACTGGCCGGTCGTCCGCAAGCACTGGTTCGTGCTGGTCGCCCTCGGCGCCAGCGGCTTCACCCTGTTCAACACCATCTTCTACACGGCGCTCAACTACACGACAGCGATCAATGTCTCGATCGAACAGGCGGCGATGCCGATCCTGATCATGACTGCCAATTTCGTCTTCTTCCGCCTGCGCGTGAACTGGGCGCAGATTGTCGGCGTCGTGCTGACCATCGCCGGCGTGATCCTCACCGCCTGCCATGGCGACCCGCGCCGGTTGTTGACGCTGGAACTCAATTTCGGCGACGCCATCATGCTGGTCGCCGTGTTTCTCTACAGCGGCTATTCGGTCGGACTGCGGTTGAAACCGGTGATGCATTGGCAGAGCCTGATGCTGGCCCTGTCGGTTGCGGCACTCGTCACTTCGCTGCCGTTCTTCCTGTGGGAGGTCGTCGCCGGCAAGGTCATCATGCCCGATGCGCGCGGCTGGACCGTCATCGTCTATACGGCGATCGGCGCCTCCGTCGTTTCGCAGATCTTCTACATCAGAGGCAACGAACTGATCGGCGCCAACCGCGCCGGCCTGTTCATCAATCTGGTGCCGATCTTCGGCACGCTGCTGTCGGTGCTGATCGTCGGCGAGACGTTCCACCTCTATCAGGCACTGGCTTTGGTGCTCGTGCTGGGCGGCATCGGGCTTGCCGAATACAGCGGGCGCAAGATGGCGGTGGCGGACCACCGCAGATGACATGTGGCGGCTGACGCTCTCCCCGTTGCAGCGATTCACGCGAACAGCATGGATCTAGCCAATGGCCCGGAAACAGCGGCATAAACCCTGCCGCGTCCTCACTTGGAACATTTCACCTCCAGCGGAGTTTGAACGGCAGGGAGGCGACATGATGAGCCCGAACCCTCGCAGCACGGCAAGCATTGCCGGTCACCCTATCCATCCCATGCTGATTCCGTTTCCGATTGCCTTTTTTGTCGGCGCCTTCGTTTGCGATCTTATCTTCTGGCGAACAGCCGATCCCGGATGGGTCACCGGGTCGCTTTGGCTTCTCGGCGCAGGCCTGATCGATCATGGCAGCCCTGGCTGCGCTTGCCGGCCTGACGGATGTTCTCGGCGATGTTCAGATCCGCAATCTCACGACGGCATGGCTCCATGCCGGCGGCAATGTACTCGTCGTGTTGATCGAGCTTTACAACTGGTACTCGCGGTATGCCGGCGGAGCGGCGGCCGTGATGCCAACCGGCTTCGTCCTATCGCTGATCGTGGTTCTCATCCTGCTGTTTACGGGCTGGAAGGGTTGGGAACTGGTCTACCGACATCGCGTGGCTGTCTCCGATGGATCCGACGAGTTGACCTGAACCGGCCGCCGCGGCGGCCGGCCTCAACGAGGGGGTCGGCGACCGCCTGTCCTCGATCACATCGCGTTGATGTCGAACTGCAGCCGCTTGGCCGAGTCGATCGACTTATGCGCCTTGACCTTTTCCAGCACGGCTTCCGGGAACGGCGCGTCGAGATAGAGCAGCGCTATGGCATCGCCGCCCGGCCGGTTGCGGCCGAGCTGGAAGTTGGCGATGTTGACGCCGTTCTCGCCGCAGACGGTGCCGAGCAGGCCGATGATGCCCGGCGCGTCGGCATTGGTGGTGTAGAGCATGTGCTGGCCGACCTCGGCATCGAGGTTGATGCCCTTGATCTGGATGAAGCGTGGCTTGCCATCCGAGAAGCATGTGCCGGCGATCGAGCGCGTCATGTGCTCGGTCTTCACCGTAAGCTTGATGTAGCCGTCGAACACGCCCGATTTGTCGCGCTTGACCTCGGCGACGATGATGCCGCGCTCCTTCACCATGATCGGCGCCGACACCATGTTGACGTCGGAGACCTGAGGCCGGATCAGCCCGGCGAGTGCGGCGCTGATCAGCGCGCGCGTATTCATCGTCGCGGTGGAGCCGTCGAACAGGATCTCGACCTCCTTGATCGGATCCTCGGTGACCTGGCCGACGAAGGCGCCGAGCACTTCGGCAAGCTTGACGAAAGGCTTCAGCCGCGGCGCCTCCTCGGCGGTGATCGACGGCATGTTGATGGCGTTGGAGACGGCGCCCTTGATCAGATAGTCGGCCATCTGCTCGGCAACCTGGAGCGCGACATTCTCCTGGGCCTCCGTCGTCGAGGCGCCGAGATGCGGCGTCGCCACCACATTCTCCATGCCGAACAGTTCGTTGTTCTCGGCCGGTTCGACCTCGAAGACGTCGACGCCGGCGCCGGCCACCTTGCCGCTCTTCAGCGCCGCGATCAGGTCGGCCTCGACGCCCAGCCCGCCAC
>NZ_RZPH01000448.1:0-4602 GCF_004022825.1 Mesorhizobium sp. M7A.F.Ca.CA.004.04.2.1 | reverse complement strand
CCCCAGCGGGATCATGGCGCGGTCGAGCGCCAGGTCCTTGTCGGCCAGCCGGCGCAGGAAGCGCATCATCTCGGTTTCCGACTTGTTTTCGTGGAAAACAGGCTGGGTCAGGAACTCCTTGCCGCGCGGCTTGCCGGGCACCGTGCTGTCGGCGGAGACACCAGCCTTGGCGCCGAACAGGGCCGCGATTGCGTCGAGATCGGCCTCGGTCGAGGTTTCGTCGAAGGCAATGCCGATATGATCGGCATCGACGGCACGCAGCAACCTGCCACCCTTTTCAGCCGCAGTGGCGATCGAAGCTGCCTTACCCTTCACCTCGGCCGTCACCGTGTCGAAGCGGCTTGAACCGAGCACGGAGATACCTGCTGCTTTGAGCCCGGAGGCAAGACGATTGGCCAGCGTGTGGATGCGCCCGGCAATCGCCTGCAGCCCGGCGGGACCGTGCCAGATGGCATAGGCAGTCGCCATGTTGGCGAGCAACGCCTGCGCGGTGCAGATGTTGGAGGTCGCCTTGTCGCGGCGGATATGCTGTTCGCGCGTCTGCAAGGCAAGCCGGTACCCAGGCCGGCCCTTGCTGTCGGTGGACTGGCCAACCAGGCGGCCGGGCATCAACCGCGTGAGCCTGTCGGAGACGGCGCAATAGGCCGCGTGCGGGCCGCCAAAGCCCATCGGCACGCCAAAACGCTGCATCGGGCCGACGGCGATGTCGGCGCCGAGCTTGGCCGGCGCGTCGGTCAGCGTCAGGCCGAGCGGGTCGGCGATGAAGACGACGATAGCCCCGGTCGCGCGCGCCTTGTCGATCGCTGCCTTGTGGTCGCCATAGACGCCAAACGTATCCGGCCAGGAGACGAGCAGGGCGGCGGTGTTGTCGTCGATCGTCTCGCCATCGATCTCGATGCCGAGCGGCTCGGCGCGGGTGCGCACCACGTCCAGCGTCTGCGGATGCGGCGTGCCGGCAAGTGCGACCTTGGTTCGCTTGTCACGGTGGTGGCGTAAGGCGATGCCGACGGCTTCGGCCACGGCGGTTGCTTCATCGAGCAGCGAGGCCGAGGCCACCGGCAGGCCGGTCAATTCGGTGACCAGCGTCTGGAAGTTGAACAGCATTTCGAGCCGGCCTTGGCTGATCTCTGCCTGATAGGGCGTGTAGGCCGTGTACCAGGCAGGATTCTCGAACAGATTGCGCTGGATAACCGGCGGGACATGGACGCCGTGATAACCGGCGCCGATGAAGCTCTTCAGCACTGTATTCCCGGACATGACAGCCGAGAGTTCGGCCAGCGCTTCCGCCTCGCTCGCCGGTGCTGGCAGGGCAAGCGGCCGATCGAGCCGGATCGACTTCGGTACGGACTGGCTGATCAGCGTCTCGATCGAGGGCACGCCGATGGCGGCCAGCATCGCTCTGGTGTCGTTGAGGCCGGGACCGATATGGCGGGCCGAGAAGGGGTAGGGTGCTGCGGTCATGTCAATAAGTCCTGGTATCAACCGATATGGGCTTTGTAGGCGGCCTCATCCATGAGACCGGCGAGCTGGCTTTCGTCGGCAAGCTTCATCTTCCACAGCCAGCCGGCTCCGGTTGCTGCCGAGTTGACCAGCGACGGGTCCGACGACAGCGTGCCGTTCGCTTCAGTGATCTCGCCATCGACCGGTGCATAGACATCGGATGCCGCCTTGACGGATTCGACCACGACGGCGGTGTCGCCCTTGGTCAATTTCTTTCCGGTCTCCGGTAGTTCGACGAAGACGAGGTCGCCGAGCTGCTCCTGCGCGTAATCAGTGATGCCGACCGTGGCGATGCCGCCCTCGACGCGGAGCCACTCGTGATCTGATGTGAAATAGGTCGTTGCCATTGAGATCATCCTTTGCGGTAGCGATGCGGTGTGAAGGGCAGGGAACTGATATCGACTGGGATTTTTGTGCCGCGCACGTCGGCGAACACCCGCGTTCCGGGCTTTGCCAGAGGTGTCGAGACATAGCCCATGGCGACCGGATGGCCGGCCGAGGGGCCGAAACCGCCCGATGTGACCTGGCCGGCCGGATTGCCGTCGGCGTCGAAGAGCGCGGCACCGCCACGCACCGGCTGGCGACCTTCCGGCTTAAGCCCGACCCGCTTTTGCGCGGGTCCTTGTTCCACGGCGGCGCGGAGCGCATCGGCGCCGATGAAAGCGCCGGAAGCGCGGATGTCCTTTGGAATTGCCCACATCAAGGCGGCGCTGGCCGGATTGGTCTCCGGCGTGATGTCCTGGCCATGCAGGCACAGCCCTGCCTCCAGCCGCAGACTGTCGCGGGCGGCCAGGCCGATCCACAGCACGCGTTCATCGCCGAGCAGCTTCGCGACGAGATCGCGTGCATCGGCTTCCGGCAGGCCGATCTCGAAACCGTCCTCGCCGGTATAGCCCGACCGGCTCATGAACCAGTTCTTGCGCGGTTCGACACCATGCATGAAAAGCAGCGAGCCGGTCTCGATGCCGGCGCGGGAAAGGGCGGCCCAGGCTTCAGGACCCTGGATGGCCAGGAAGACGCGGTCGAGCGGCTCGACCCTGGCGTCGAAATCCGCGGCAAGTGCACGCAAATGCTTTTCGTCGGCGACGGCGTTGCCTGCGTTGGCGACTATCATGAACCTGCTATCGCCAAGTCTGGTGACGATGAGGTCGTCCAGGATGCCGCCTGCCTCGTTGAGGAAAAAGGACAGTTTGGACTGTGAGATTTGGAGTGCGCCTGCATCCAAGGGGCAAGCGCGGTTGAGCAGCGCAACCGCCTCCGGCCCGCTGACTTCGAACAGCTTCATATGCGAGATGTCGAACAGGCCGGCCTGTTCGCGGGTGTGAAGATGTTCCTTCATGACGCCCGCCGGATAGGTCAGCGGCATCGACCAGCCGGCAAAAGCACCGAAGCGCGCACCGGCGGTTACATGGATGTCTTCGAGGGGGAGGTGTCTTGTATCGTCGCCCGTCATGTCGTCTCCAGAGTCGCACGCAATCGGTCGCGAATGGCGACCAGTCCGTGCCCCTCTGTCTGAAGCCTGAGAGACTCGCGCAGCCGGAGCTCTGTCAGCGGCGCTTACACCTTCGGCGCGGGGGCAAGCCCCGACTTTCCAGAGTGTCTTTCCCGTCTACGGTTCTTTTGCCTGAGAGATTTCGGGCGATTTCCCCTTCGGCGACAGCTCTCGCTGTTCTCTCCCGCAAACAGGTAGGACTCAGACCCTGAGTCCTCGACGCGCCATCCATAGCTCGCGCGCGGCGGCTTGTCACCTGTCAGCGACATCTAAAGCGCGTGCGTACCATTCTTCAAAACCGCGGCACGTTTTTGGGCGACATGCGTTGGCCGACAAGTCTTCGCTAACCACGCCGTTTGCCGGTTTTTCAAGACACTGCTGATATGTTGGCGTGTATGACGCTTGGGGCCGGCGCTTGGCGACGGCGGACGGGGACGACAAATGGGCGAATTGATCATGAGCGCGCCGGTGGCCGGGCTGACCTCGAAAAGCCGCATCGCCGCGGAGGACGTAGCGATGTTGCGCCATGAAGTGTTCGGCGACGGCGTCGTGACGCGCGGCGAGGCCGAGGCGCTGTTTGCGCTCGATGCAACGGCGAAGGACAAATGCCAGGAATGGCCGCCCTTCTTCGTCGAGGCGGTCACCGACTATATCGTCCACCAGGAAAAGCCGTCGGGCTATATCTCGCAAGACAATGCCGACTGGCTGATCCGCACGATCTCGCGCGATGGCATGGTCGACAGCCGGACCGAGCTCGAATTGCTGGTGCATGTGCTGGAACAGGCGAAATCGTCGCCGAGCCAACTTTGTGTGTATGCGCTGGAGCAGGTGGCGCATGCCGTCATTGACGGCAAGGGGCCGCTGATGCTCGGCGGCACGCTGGCTCCCGGCCTCATCGCACAGGCGGAGGTCGAGTTGCTGCGCCGGATCCTCCACGCCCATGGCGGCGACGGCAACATCGCCATCACGCGCGCCGAGGCCGAGGTGCTGTTCAAGATCAACGAGTGCACTGCCCAAGGGCACAATGATCCGTCCTGGAACGAGCTGTTCGTCAAGGCGATCGCCAATTTCATCATGTGCTCGGCCGGCTACGAAGCACCGACGCGCGATGTGGCGCTGCGCCGTGATGCCTTCCTCGAACATGCCGATCCGGAAATCGGCGGCTTCTTCAGCCGCATGATCTCCGGCGGCCTTGCCGGCATCATGGAAGCCTATCGGTCGCCAGGCGACATCGAGGCCGAGTGGGAAGCCAAGAACAGGGCGGCCGAGGCTCTGGCCCGCCGCGCCGAGACGGTCGATGCCGGCGAAGCCGGCTGGCTGATCGAACATATCGGCGTCGACAGGCCTCTTTATGAGAACGAACGCGCGCTGTTGACCCTGATCAAGCACGCCTCACCGGAAATCCATCCGGCGCTGAGGCCGCTGCTCGACAAGGTCGCCTGAGCGGTAGGGGTTGCCTGAGCGGTAGGGGGTTGCCTCGGTCAAAGCTGGGGTTGCCCGATTAGATCTGGTCGACGTCGATGTATATCCTTGCCAAGCCTTCCCTGACGGTCGACATGGCATCGGCGACACTGATGGCGATGTGGTCGTGCATGAGCCTTGCGGCGCTG
>NZ_RZPH01000447.1:0-4640 GCF_004022825.1 Mesorhizobium sp. M7A.F.Ca.CA.004.04.2.1 | reverse complement strand
GGATCGCGCTCCGCGCGTGGAAAAATGACAAAAACCCTTCGCAAGTCCCTTCGCAAATTCGCCATTGCCATCCCGCTTCTCGCCCTTGGCTTCTATTTCATTCCCATCCTGACGACGATCTTCATCATCTGCGGCCTGATCGACGTGCTGCGCAACGACCGCAAGGATCTGTCGCTGTTCTCAGGCTATTTTCTCGGCAACGGCCTGTTCACCTGGCTGCTTTCGCCGTTCAATCTGCTGGTCGACCTCTTGTGCTACAGAAATCCAGGTGTCTGGAAGCTGGAGCAGTTTCCCGCCGACTATCAGCGCGAGGTCAACGAGGTCCTGGACATCTTCAAGGCGCGCAAAGATGAGATCATTGCCGATATCGACGCCAATTTCGGCGCCGGCCGGCGCGGCATGTATGTCTACCAGTGGTACGGTAAGCACAGGATCGACAACGTCGCCGAGTTCAACAAGGACTTCAAGTACATCAAGACCATAGCCGTTTCCGTCTTCAGCAAGCGCGAATCGACGTCTTGGCATTTCGGCCCGCTGCGGCTCAGCCTGCGCATCCTCTACAATCTGATCCCGGTTAAGTCGGAGATTTTCGTCGAGTGCGGCAACGTCAAGAATTATTGGTACGACAATCCGCTGTTCATCTTCGACGACACGCTGCTGCATCGCTCGGTCAACGAGTATGACGGACGCCGCTACTGCGTCTTCATGGACATCATCCGGCCGTCTCCGGTTCCCAGACTGATCGCGGGCATGCTCTCAATCGTCTCGGTCAGCGTCGAGCGCATCAATTCCATGTTCTACAAGAACTGGAAGATGATCGGTTCGACCAAGCCGAAGAATGCCGGCACGACCTGAGCTTTAGAAAACCGGCGCTGCCGGCGGCATTTGGGTGCTCTGCGTGTGAGACTTGGCCATCCTTGTGGCCGCTCATGCGCCGGAACGGCTCCTGGCTGCATGAACGGCGGCCCCGGGCTGACTTTGACAGTTCTGCCTCTTCTCCTTCTGGCGGCTTCAAGTGACGAAGAACAGATCTCTCGGATTTTGGGCAACGACATATGTGTGCACCGCTCTGCTGGGAGTTGCTCTTGCTCTCACCTATGTAGGGCTTGAGCAGCCTGTCTATTACTGGGACTTCGCTGCCTATTTCGACACGTTCAGCCGGCAAGGCACGCTCTTGATTCAGAGCCCTCTCGAGTGGCTCAGCCATTTGAGGACCTCGATCGCCACGGATGACTACAGTGCGGCGATCCTGGTGCCGCTGATGCCGTTTCACATCATTTTTGGCGATTCGAGGTTTTCCTATATCGCCGGAATAGTTGCTGTTTATCTGGTCCCGACCGCTCTTCTCATCGGCAGAATTAGCTATCTGGAGGCGGCGACCGGGACGTCTTCATGCCGAAGCTGGCTCACCGTATGGATTGCGGCCTTTCTCTACACGCCGTTCTGGGCGGCGACGCTCCGTGGGTTGCCTGACATTGCCGGCTGTCTCGCGCTTTGCGCGGCAACCTATTTTCTCTGGAAATCGAGGTTCCTGACCCATGAACCGGTGATCAGCGGAATACGTGTCGGCGTATGCCTGTGGTTGGCGTTCGTGCTGCGCCGCTGGCACGCCTATCCTGTCATCGGGCTCGGAATTTCCGCAGCCTTCTTCTGTTTTCTGCAGGTTGCCAAAGATCGGGACTTTCCGGCACTCCGCAATGCCGCCGTCGGAGGCCTGTGTGCGATCCTCGTGGTTGTCGGAGCCGCGCTGACCTTCCAGCAACCCTTGATCTTCAAGATACTGGGAACCAGCTATGGCGATCTTTACAGCGGATACAAGACGGACTTCGTTTCGCAGATTGTCCAGGTGGGATCCCGGCTCAGCTATGTGAACTGGCTGTTGATCGTATTTGGCCTTTACATCTCCATTATACGCCAAAACAGATTTTCCCTGTTCTGTGCCGTTGCTTCGGCACTCACCTTCGTCCTCTTCACCCGCATGCAGGACCCGGATCGCCATCATTCGGTGCCGGTATTTCTTTGGCTCTTTCCTACCTACGCCCAGGCAATCGTTGCGATCGTTTCGATGCCGGCACTGAGATCGCGATGGTCGAACGCCGCGATAGCCGTTGCCGCCGGGCTGGCGTTTTTCGGTACTTTTTTCCCGACTGGCCGCCAGGTTCTGTCGCCGATCAGCTACGTCTTTGCCAGGGAAGCCACGCTCCCGCTGCACCTCGACAATCTTCCAGAATACAGGCGCCTTATCGATGACCTTCTTGGAAAGATGGGACCTGGGGACCGGTTGTCGGTGTTTGCATCCAGCGGGATCATGAGCGATTCATTGCTGTATGAAATGGACAAGGACCTTTACCCTCGCATCGAGTGGGCTTGTCAGGTCGATAGTCGCGATCGATTCAGACCGGCGGCGTTGAAGTCCAAATACGTTGTCGTGACCGACCCGCCCGTTATCCATCTGCAGCAGGGCGCGCAGCTCTGTGTCTCGATACCGGACCAATACATCGTCGAGGGCAAAGGCATTGGCGCAGCATACAGGCGCATAGCGGCTTACCAGCTGTCCGGCGACGTCAAGGGCTACCTCTACGAACAGGTGCGCCCTATCGGCAAAACGGAGGTCGATGACCTCTATAACGAGTTCAGGAAAAAATATCCGGGATGGGCAACGCCTGAGTGGTGAGCTCGATCTGCGTGCGGTTGCGCCCGCAACGAGGGATTGACGGGGCAGCCGTGCGGGGGCAGTAAACGGTCATGTTCAATCTGTTTCTCGTCGTCGTCGGTGGCGGCATCGGTGCCGGAATTCGTCACCTTACCAACATCGGCGCGCTGCGTTTTGTCGGCCCCAGCTATCCCTGGGGCACGATGGCCATCAACATCATTGGCTCCTTCGCCATGGGGCTGTTCATCGCCTCCATGATGCGCCGTGGCGGATCGAACGAGGTCAGGCTGTTCGTTGCTACCGGCATTCTCGGCGGCTTCACCACCTTCTCCGCCTTTTCGCTCGATTTCGCGACGCTGTGGGAGCGGGGAGCCACGCTGCCTGCGCTGGCTTATGCCCTTGCCAGCGTCATTGGCGCCATTATCGCCCTGTTTCTGGGACTTTGGCTCGCAAGAAGCCTGCCTTAGTGCTATTGCCGCGCCAAGAACAGGCCGAGCTTCGCTCGGGAAACGGATAAGCGACAAAAAACATGGCAGGCGTTGAACAGATCACGGTGGAGGCCGGCGAGGCGGGCATGCGGCTCGACCGCTGGTTCAAGACCCATTTCCCGGGCCTTGGTTTCGGCCATTTGCAGAAGCTTCTGCGCTCCGGCCAGATCCGCGTCGATGGCGGACGGGTCAAGGCCGACACCCGTGTCGAGCCCGGCCAGATGGTTCGCGTCCCACCGCTCGAGGTCGACAAGAAGGGCGAGAGTGCGCTGACCGGCCACTCGATCCGCAACCAGGGCGATGCCGATGTCCTGTCGAAAATGCTGATCCATGAAGATCCCAAGGTTTTCGTCTTCAACAAGCCGGCGGGCCTTGCGGTGCAGGGCGGCTCGGGCGTCACCCGCAATGTCGACGACATGCTGGAGGCCTGGCGCAGCCAGAAGGGCGAGAAGCCCAGACTGGTTCACAGGCTCGACCGCGACACTTCAGGTGTTCTGGTCGTCGCCCGCACCCGGCTGGCCGCCATGAAGCTCTCGGAAGCGTTTCGCGCCCGCGAGACCAAGAAGACCTATTGGGCGCTGGTCAAGGGCGTGCCGCCCAAGCGCGAGGACAAGATCTCGACCTGGCTGATCAAGGAGCCGACGCCGGACGGTGACCGCGTGCGTGTCGCCGCGCATGGCGAAAAGGGCGCCGATCACGCCGTCTCCTACTACCGCATCATCGAGCAGGCTGCGCAGACGATGACCTGGCTTGAAATGGAGCCCTATACGGGCCGCACCCACCAGCTTCGTGTCCACGCCGCCTACATCGGCTGCCCGATCCTGGGCGATCCGAAATATTTCGAGGCCGACACCAACTGGGACTTTCCAGGGGGCATTCAAAACCGCCTGCATCTGCACGCCCGCCGCATCATCATTCCGCATCCCGACAAGGGCGTCATCGATGTCACCGCGCCAATGCCGCCGCACATGCGCCAGAGCTGGAACCTGATCGGCTTCGACGACGCCAGCGCGGAGGACTGATCGTGAGCGGCGCCAGTGACGCGCTCGACCGGCGCGACACGGTCGACATGGCCGCCGCCGCCATCATGGTCGGGCTGACCTTTTCCTGGGGGTTGAATTACGTCGCCGCCAAGATCTCCTACGCTGGTTATGACCCGGTCTTCCTGTCGATCGCGCGCTCGATCATCGGCGGCCTGTGTGTCTTTGCCTGGTGCCGGTGGCGCGGCATCGCGCTTTTCACGCGCGACGGGACCTTGCTCGCCGGCATCGTGGTTGGCGCGCTTTTCGGCATCGAGTTCCTTTGCCTTTATGTCGGCCTGGAGCATACGACCGTTGCCCGCAACACGCTGCTGGTCAACACGATGCCGTTCTGGATGCTGCTCGGCGGCCATTTCCTGCTCGGTGAGCAGATCACATTGAGGAAATTCCTTGGCCTGCTGCTGGCCTTTGCCGGCCTTGTCGCGGTGTTTTCCGACAAGCTTGGCGGCGGCGGAGACA
>NZ_RZPH01000446.1:0-4642 GCF_004022825.1 Mesorhizobium sp. M7A.F.Ca.CA.004.04.2.1 | reverse complement strand
CCCGCTCCGCCGCTATCTGCCGGCGAAAGTCCGCGTCTTCGTCGACTTCCTGGTGCAGTGGTTCAGGACGCGCGAGGCTGGCTGACCGGCATCGATAGTCTCATGGTCCCAATTTCGCCCCCTTTCTGGTAACTCTCGGCAACTCTTCCGAGGCCTATGGACCGAGAATGAATCTGAAACGGCACGCAATCATGCTGGCTTCGGCCTTGGCGGCTACTTTTGCCGCCACTGGACCGGCTTACGTGCATCCGCATGTCTTCGCCGAGGCCCGCCTCGATGTGATTCTCTCCCCGGATCACCAAAGCGTGAAGGCTCTCCGTCATCTCTGGCGCTTCGACGATCTGTTTTCCTCGACCGTGATGATGGAGTTCGACAAGAACTCCGACCTGAAGCTCGATGACAAGGAGCTGAAGGAAGTCGCCGACACCGTTCATGCCTCGCTGGCCGAGTTCAATTACTTCCAGCTCGTCACCGTTGACGGCAAGGACGTGGCGATGACGCCGCCGCCGCATCTGATGGCCAATTTCGACAACGATCAGCTGATCATCCTGTTCGAGTCCGAACCGAAGGTGCCGATCAAGCTCCACGGCAAGATCGATATCGGCGTCTACGATCCGACATTCTACACGGCGATCGACTTCACCGAGGACTCCAACATCACGGTTGAAGGCCTGCCCTCGAACTGCACCAGCAAGGTGGTCCGTCCGGACCCGGACGAGGCCATCAAGGAAAACCAGAAGACCCTCACCGATGCCTTTTTCAACGATCCGACCGGCACCGATATGAGCAAGATCTTCGCCACCAAGCTCGAACTGACCTGTCAGCCAGAAGGATGAAGCCGGTGACGAAACCGTCCCTGCGTTTGGCATTCGGCCTGTTGGCCCTCACTGTCGCCATGATGCATTTCGCCGACGCCGCTCATGCCCAGAGTTCGCTCGGCATCGGCGTCAATGACGGCATGGCGCCGACCACCGGCCCGTTCGCCCATATCCTGATGTGGATCAATCTCAGGCAGCAGGAATTCTACCGCGCGCTGGCAACGGCGATGAAGGCGATGCGCCAGGACGGCAGCAAGATCTGGATACTCGTCGGCCTGTCCTTCGCCTACGGTATTTTCCATGCCGCCGGCCCCGGCCACGGCAAGGCCGTGATCTCGTCCTACATGGTGGCCAATGAAGTGGCGTTGCGGCGCGGCATCCTCTTGTCCTTCGTCTCGGCGCTGCTGCAGGGCCTGACCGCGATCGCGGTGATGGGGGTCGCCTATTTCGTCCTGCGCGGCACCTCCGTCTCGATGACGGACGCGGCCTGGTTCATGGAGATCATGAGCTTTGTCTTCGTCACCCTGTTCGGCGCCTGGCTGCTGTGGCGCAAACTCGGCCCCGCCGTCCTGCGTCTGTTCGGCAAGGGCCCGGCCTACAGCCTGTCGGCGGCTCATGCCGGCCATTCTCACGCCGGTCATTCTCATGGGGGTCATTCTCATGGGGGCCATTCGCACGGCGCGCATTCGCATGCCGGTCACTCCCATGCAGCTCCCAGCCATTCGGCGCATGCTCATTCGCACGCGCCACACGCGCATGACCATGTGCACGGCCCTTCGCACGATCATCACGATCATGCCGAACACGATCACGCTCATCACGATCACGCGGCCGGCGAAGTCTGCGATACCTGCGGCCATTCGCACGCACCCGATCCGGCGCTGCTGTCGGGCGACCGCTTCGACTGGCGCACGGCGTGGACGGCGGTGGCGGCGGTCGGCATCCGCCCCTGCTCCGGCGCCCTGATCGTGCTGAGCTTCGCCTTGCTCAACGGCCTCTGGCTCGGCGGTTTGCTGTCGGTGCTGGCGATGTCGCTGGGCACCGCCATCACCGTATCGGCACTGGCGACACTGGCGGTGACCGCCAAGAACTGGGCGGTGTATTTCGCCGGCGACGGCCGCATGGGCAACCGCATCCACTCGATCGTCGAGATCGGCGGCGCGGCGTTTGTGTTCCTGTTCGGACTGCTGCTGCTGTCGGCGAGTTTGGCGAGCGGCGGATAGGCCGGCGCCACGAGGTTCGGAGTTTAACCCGCGATCTTGCCGCCGAGCTCATCCTCGATGTGAGCGCGGATGATCTCGTCAAAACTCTTTTCGGCGCTGAAGCCGAGCTCCCGTGACCGCTTTGCCTCGAAGCGCGTCGGCCAGCCCTTGACGATCGCCCAGATCGTCTCATCCGGAACCTCGCGGATCAGGCTTACCGCCTTCGGCCCGGCGATGCGTTCCAGCGCCTCGATCTGCTCGCCGACGGTGACGGCAACGCCGGGCATCGTCAGGTTGCGGCGCGGCCCGACTGCGCTGCCGTCGATCCCTGCCGCATGGATCAGGAAGTTCACCGCCGAGCGCGGGCTGGCATGCGTGTGCACGACCGAGCGCGGCACCGGCAGGATCGCTTCGTGGCCGCTCAACGGCTCGCGGATGATGCCGGAGAAGAAGCCGGACGCCGCCTTGTTCGGCTTGCCCGGCCGCACGCAGATCGTCGGCAGCCGGATGCCGATACCGTCGAAGAAGCCGCGCCTGGTATAGTCGGCCAGCAGCGCTTCGCTCATCTGCTTCTGGGTGCCGTAGGAGGTCAGCGGCGTCGGATGGAAATCATCGGGAATGACATCCGGGAACGGCGCGCCGAACACCGCGATCGACGAGGTGAAGACGACGCGCGGCGCAAAGCCCGCCAGCCGGATGGCATCGAACAGGGCCCGCGTGCCATCGAGATTGACGCGGTAGCCGAGATCGAAATTCGCTTCCGCCTCGCCCGACACGATGCCGGCAAGATGGAACACGACGCCGGGGCGCGATGCGACCAGGCGCTCAGCGGCCCCTGCTTCGGCGAGATCGCCAGTGTGCAGCGTGACGCTGACGCCATCCAGGCTCGGGGCCTGTGGCGGCACGATATCGTGTAAATCAAGCGCCGTGATCTTGCGGCCGCGCAGCGTGCCGTCCTTGGCCAGCCGGGCGATGAGCTTGCGGCCGACCATACCCGCGGCGCCAGTGATCAGAATGCGCATATCGAAAATCCCTTGCCTATTTACCCTGATTTTTGCGCTGGCTGCGAGCCCGCAACCAGAACACCGAGAAGAACGCCAGCACGAAGACGATGCCAAAGGCGCCGGCCAGCACCGTCGAAAGGCTGCCGAGTGCCAGCATTACGGTCGGCAGATAGTAGGCGCCGATACCAAACAGAAGCATGATCCACACGGCAGCGATAAGAGCATTCCTGGTGTCACGATCCATCACGCCGCACCACGGCAGCGGGTGTTCATCAAGCTGGTTTTCAAGGTTTTGCAACTCCCGAGGCAGGACCAATCGACATC
Source organism: Mesorhizobium sp. M7A.F.Ca.CA.004.04.2.1 (assembly GCF_004022825.1). Lineage (NCBI taxonomy): Bacteria > Pseudomonadati > Pseudomonadota > Alphaproteobacteria > Hyphomicrobiales > Phyllobacteriaceae > Mesorhizobium > Mesorhizobium sp. M7A.F.Ca.CA.004.04.2.1. The sequence continues at coordinate 1,294 of NZ_RZPH01000446.1, read as the reverse complement.
AATCGATCGGTCCTAGTGATGGTGGTCGTGATATGCAGCCGCTTCGTGCTCGTGCCCATGGTCGTGCTCGCCATCGTCGGCGCACTGGCCGAATTCCGGTTCCACGGTGGCATGGCTGATGCCGTGCTCGCTGGCAAGCCGCTTCTTGACGGCACTCACCGCCTGATGCGCATCGACGCCCTCGTCGAGACAGGCATGCAGCGTCGCCATATTACTGGTCCCGTCGAGCGACCAGACATGCATGTGGTGCACTTCGCGCACGCCCTGGACCGTCGCCTCGATATCCCGGGCGATCAGATCTCGGTCGAGGCTTGGCGGCACGCCCTCGAGCAGGACATGGGCGGCTTCCCGCATCAGCGACCACGCCGTGTAGAGGATCAGCAGCGAGACCAGGACCGACAGGATCGGGTCGATCGGCGTCCAGCCGGTCGCCAGTATGACCAGCGCCGCCGCGATGGCCGCGGCCGAGCCGAGCAGGTCGCCAAGCACATGCAGGATGGCGCCGCGCATGTTCAGGCTCTCGCGGTCGCCGCCATGCAGCACGAAGAACGAGCCGATGTTCACCAGCAGGCCGAGGATCGCCACCGCCAGCATCGGCCCGCCAAGCACCGGTGCCGGCGCCTGCAGGCGCCCCCACGCCTCATAGACGATCCACAGCGCGATGACGAAGATGGCAATGCCGTTGGTATAGGCCACCAGCGTCTTGACCCGGCCGAAGCCATAGGTGAGGCGAACAGTCGCCGGGCGGCCAGCCAGATGGAAGGCATACCAGGCAAGGCCGAGCGCGATCGAGTCAGCGAGCATGTGGCCGGCATCGGCCAGCAGCGCCAGCGAGCCGGTGAGGATGCCGCCAAGCGCTTCGGCGACCATGAAGCCGCCGGTCAGGCAGGCTGCGATCAGAACGCGTTTCTTGTCGGTCGAGCCATGGACATGGCCGGGCCCATGATCGTGCCCAATGTGATCGTGCCCGCTGTGATCGTGGGTATGTGCCAATGGCGAACTCCTAGGCGCCGAATTCCGCGCGACAATCCTCGAGCCGTCGCTTCTGCTGGCCGTCGCCATCGAAATTGGCCGGATCGAGCCATGCCTCGTAGGCACGGCGCAGCGCCGGCCACTCCTTGTCGATGATCGAATACCACGCAGTGTCGCGGTTTTCACCCTTGACGATCAGATGCTGGCGGAAAATGCCTTCGAACTTGAAGCCGAACCGTTCGGCGGCCCGCTTCGATGGCTCGTTGCGGTTGTTGCACTTCCATTCGTAGCGGCGGGAGCCGAGTTCGTCGAAGATGTATTT